>CAZLAP010000053.1:0-14893 GCA_964557715.1 uncultured Candidatus Saccharibacteria bacterium | reverse complement strand
AAGGAAGATATTAAAATCATTATTATGCAGTTAGTCCGCCTTGTCAGCCAGGGGAAAGAAGAAAAAATGTCAAAAAGAGCCGGAAGCTATGTAACTTTGGACGAATTGATAGACGAGGTTGGTCAGGACGTTGCCAGGTTTTTCTTTTTAATGAGGTCGCCTAATACTCATCTTAATTTTGATTTGGATTTAGCCAAAGAGCAATCTGAGAAAAATCCGGTGTATTATGTTCAATATGCTTACGCTCGCATTTGCAGCATTCTAAGAAAAGCGGAAAAAGTAAAAGGTAAAGCGCAAAACTGCGAATTATTAAGTCAGCCGAGCGAATTGGCCCTTATTAAGCAAATAATCAGGCTGCCGGAAATTGTAGAAGATACGGCCAAAGACTATCAGGTTCAAAGAATTCCCCAATACGCTTTGGATTTAGCCGCCACTTTCCATCAATTTTATAGTGACTGCCGGGTGATTTCCGAAGATAAAGAATTAACCAAGGCCAGATTATTTTTAATTTCAGCCGCGAAAATAACTTTTAAAAACACTTTGGATTTAATGGGCGTTTCCGCGCCTGAAAAAATGTAAGCTTTATGAATGTTAATTTTCCGCAAGCAGAAAAGAAAATATTGAAATATTGGAAGAAAAATAAGATTTTTGAAAAATCAATCCTGCAGCGCAAAAATGCGCCGAATTTTATTTTTTACGAAGGCCCGCCCACAGCCAACGGCAGGCCGGGCATTCACCATGTTTTGACGCGCGTGTTTAAAGACGTCATCTGCCGCTATAAAACAATGCAGGGATTCAAGGTATTGAGAAAAGCCGGCTGGGATACTCACGGCTTGCCGGTTGAGCTGGAAATTGAAAAAAAGCTGGGTTTAAAAAGCAAAAAAGACATTGAAAAATACGGCATAGCCAAATTCAATAAGCTGTGCAAAAAATCTGTCTGGGACTATCTTCAGGATTGGCAGAGTTTAACCGAAAGAATTGCTTTTTGGCTGGATATGAAAAATCCTTACATTACTTATGAGAATGATTATATTGAAACAGTCTGGTGGATCATAAAACAGATCCAGCAGAAAGGTCTTTTGTATAAAGATTATAAAATAATTCCTTATTGTCCCAGATGCGGGACGGGCCTTTCCAGCCATGAAGTAGCCCAAGGCTACAAAAGAATAAAGGAGAATTCAATATACGTAAAATTCCCTTTTGCCGAACATTCCAAATCTTATTTTTTGGTGTGGACAACAACGCCATGGACATTGCCGGCTAACGTAGCCTTGGCTGTCGGGAAGAACATAATCTATGTTGAAGTCCTGATAAAAGCTACCGGAGAAAAGTTTATATTGGCGGAAAAAAGACTTTGCGCTCTTGGCCAGAAGTATGAAATCGTCAGGAGAATAAAAGGAGAAAAGTTGAAGCGGTATGCTTATGAGAAATTATATAATTCGTCATCATTGGCTCCGGCAGGAGAAGAATCGTCGGAAGTCTTGAGAGGGCGTGAAGATGGCAGTTTTGTTTCCGACAAAGAGCAGGAAGAAAAAGATAATTTTAAAGTTTATCTTGCAGATTTTGTTTCTACTGAAGAAGGAACCGGAATAGTTCATATAGCTCCTGCTTTTGGCGAAGACGATATGGCTTTAGGAAAAAAAGAAAACCTTACTGTTCCGATAACGGTAGATTCCAACGGTTTTGTTAAAAAAGGCTATGAAATCCCGGGGGAAGGAATGTTCGTTAAAGATGCCGACCATTTTATTGTTGAAGACTTGAAAAAAAGAAATTTGCTTTTGAAAGAAGAGGTTTACGAACACGATTATCCTTTTTGCTGGAGATGCCGTTCCCCTTTGATTTATTACGCCAGACAAAGCTGGTTTATAAATATGCAGAAAGCAAAAAAAGCTCTTATTGCCAACAATAACAGGATTAATTGGCTGCCGCGGCATTTAAAGCGAGGCAGGTTTGGCGAGTGGCTTAAGGAGATAAAAGATTGGGCTTTTTCCCGGGAAAGATATTGGGGAACGCCTTTGCCGGTTTGGCAATGCGGACAATGCGGGCGCTACGAAACGATAGGCTCAAAGCAGGACCTGCTGGATCAGAGATTTTCAAGCAATAATTACTTTATTTTAAGACACGGGCATTCTTTAAGGAACGCAAAGAATATTGTTGTTTGCTGGCCTGAAAAAATCCACTGCCCTTTAACTGAAAAAGGGGAAAAAGAGGCTGAAAAAGCCGCCCAAGAAATAAAAAAAGCTGATTTGATTTTTTCCTCCGATCTTTTAAGAACAAAACAAACAGCGGAAATTGTGTCAAAAAAAACCGGAGCTAAGATAATTTTTGACAAAAGGCTTCGCGAGATTGATATGGGAGAGCTAAACGGCAAAACAGTCAAGCAGGCAGCCAAATTTTGGGACGAAAAAAACAATCTTTCAAAGATTGATTATTGCCTGAAAAGATTTGAAGTTAAAGCGCCAAAAGGGGAAAATTATTTTGATGTAAAAAAAAGAGTATACGATTTCTTAAAAGATGTTGACAAAAAACACAAAGGCAAGAATATTGTTGTCGTTAGCCATGAAATTCCCCTTACTTTGTTGGAGTCGGCTGTTAAAGGTTTAGCTAAAGAGGAAATTATTAATTTTAGAGAAAAACTTCAGATTAAAACCGGGGAATGCAGAAAATTAAATTTTAAAATCCTGCCTTTTGACGAAAAAGGAGAATTGGATTTCCATAAGCCTTATATTGATAAAGTAAAATTTTATTGTCCGGCCTGTGAAACCGGTTTAATGAAAAGAGTTCCGGAGGTTATTGACTGCTGGCTTGATTCCGGCTCAATGCCTTTTGCCCAAAGCCATTATCCTTTTGAAAAAAAATTACAATTTCCGGCCGACTTTATTTGCGAAGCAATAGACCAAACCAGAGGGTGGTTTTATACTCTGTTGGCAATTTCAACTCTTTTAGAAAAAAGCGCTCCCTACAAAAATGTTCTTTCGCTCGGGCATATTTTGGACGAGAAAGGAGATAAAATGTCAAAATCAAAAGGCAATGTGGTTGATCCCTGGTATGTTGTTGAGAAATACGGCGCTGACGCCGCGCGCTGGTATTTTTATACCGTTAATCAGCCAGGCGATTCAAAACTGTTTTCAGAAAAGGATATTGACCTGGTTTTAAAGAAATTTATTCTAATTTTCTGGAATTGTTTTATGTTTTTTGAAACATACAAACGGGACAAAAGCAAAAAAAATAAAACAGCGAAACAGCGGTTTGAACCGAAAAACTTGTTAGACAAATGGATTCTTTCAAGATTGAATGAATTAATCCAAGAAGTTACCGCAAAGATTGGCAATTACGATATAACAGGATCAGCCAGAGCGATTGAAGATTTTATTGTTAATGATTTATCCTTATGGTATATCCGAAGATCTCGCAAGCGTTTTGAAGAAGCGGCCGGCTTTTTGGCTTTTGTCCTTCAAACAGTTTCAAAATTGGCAGCTCCTTTCATTCCTTTTTTAAGCGAAGAAATTTATCAAAGCTTAAAAACAAAAGCTAAATCTTCGGTTCATTTGGAAAATTGGCCGGCAGCGGACAAAAAATCAATTAATAAAAAGTTAAATCAAGAAATGGAAAAAGTCAGGCAAGTAGTTGCTTCTGCTTTGGCAGAACGGGCTAAAGCTGGAATTAAGGTTCGTCAACCTCTACGGAAATTGGAAATTCCGGGAAGAATAGATAAAGAATTGATTGGCTTGATTAAAGATGAAGTTAACGTAAGGGAAATTGTTTTCGGCAAAGCTTTTAAATTGGATACTAAAATTACGCCGGAACTTAAAGAAGAAGGAATAATCAGGGAAATCGTCCGCCAGATTCAGCAAATGAGGAAAAAAGCCGGTCTAAAGCCGCAGGATAAAATTTTAATTCAATATTTTGGAAGTGAAAGCTTGAATAAAATTTTAACAAAAAACAGGGGTTTTATCTTGGAAGAAACAAAAGCCATAGATTTTCTTTTGGGAAAAAAGCCCAAAAAAGTTTTTAATATTGAAGAAAAAATAAAAATTGAACAGCAGGAACTTTGGCTGGCGATTCAGCGTAAAAACAAAGGTCGTATTTAAAATTTTACTAATATGAAATTTTTTAGAAGAGAGAAGCAAAAAACAAATCAGGAAAAATTAAAGTCAGTTTCCGCGCCGAAAGAAGAAAAGAAAGATTTTTCGGCCTTTGGCAAGAAGCTTCATCTTGAAAGAGGAGAAGTAAGAGATTGGCTCAGGGGCGACAGCGCCTGGAAAGCCAGCGAAATGCCGAGAGAAAAAAGAATTTTGCTTGAAAAAAAACTGTTTGATACCAAAAGATTCGGCGAAATGATTGGCAGAAGAGATGCTGAGAAAGTTTACAAAGATTTTAGAAATTCTCCCAGAGGCTCTCAAGAAAAATACAAAGTGAGCGAAAGCGAAAGATTTAAAATCATCAGATTATTGGAAAAATTTTTGGGGAAGTAAATGTTCACTCATTACAGGACTCGGGGTTTTATTGTTAAAAAAGCCGATAGCGGAGAAACTAATTGCCTTTTTAGCGTATATACAAAAGATTTCGGCAGATTGGAATTGCTGGCCAGGTCTGTCAGAAAAATTAAATCAAAATTAAGGTCAGGGCTGGATATTTTTTATTTGTCTGAAATTGAATTTATTCAGGGCAAGGCATATAAGACCCTGACAGACGCAATTTTAATCAAGAAGTTTGAAAACATCAGAAAAGATTTAAAAAAACTGAAAATTGCTTATCAAATTTTTGAAATTTTTGATAATTTGGTTCGCGGCCAAGAACCAGATGAAGAAATTTGGCAGCTGCTGAAAGAAACACTCGAAAGGTTGGATAAATTGGAAGCAGCCGGTCAAAACAAGTTAAAAATTATTTACTATTATTTTTTTTGGAATATTCTTTCTTTGCTGGGTTATCGGCCCGAACTTTATCATTGTTCTTTCTGCCAGGAAAAAATATCATCAGGAGAAATTTTTTTTGATTTGAAAAATGGAGGTTTGATTTGCAGCCAATGCGGTAAAAAAGAAAAAAAAGAAAATTTAATTGAAGTCTCGCGCGAGATGATTAAAATAATCAGAATTTTGCTGGACAGGAACTGGTCTGTTCTGGAGAGATTAAAGGTGGATGATAAGGATTTTGATTTATTAAAAAAAGTTTCCAGTCAAAGCTTTTCAAAAATTTGAGTTTAATTCAATAGTCTGCTAAGATTCAAATATGCGCAAATTTGTTATTGTCATCATTGTCTTAACCATTATTACCGGCATACTCGGTTTTTACTATTATCAAAAAAATATTTATTCTAAGGAGATTTTGAAATTGGAAATTTTAGGCCAGGAAGAAACTGAACTGCTTCAAGAAGTTCGCTATACGGTAAAATACAAGAATAACGGCGATGTCAGACTGGAAGAGCCGGAACTTATTTTTGATTTTCCGGAATATTCCGTTCTGCCAGAAGGAGAATCGCCAAGAATTGTCATAAAATCGGAAGAATTGGGCGGCGTTGTTTACCCCGGGCAGGAAAAAACTTTCACTTTTACTGCCAGGCTTATGGGGCAGGAGGGAGAAATAAAAGAAGCGCGGGCAAAATTATCATACCGGCCCAAGAATTTGAAGGCTCGTTATTCTTCAGAAACTTCGTTCGCAACAATAATAAAAAAAGTTCCTTTTAATTTTGATTTTGACCTGTCTTCCAAAATTGAATCCGGCAAAGAAATGAAATTTAGCTTGAATTATTTTTCTAACGTAGATTATTTGCTTTCTGATTTAAGGATAATGGTTGAATATCCTTCGGGTTTTGAATTTGTTGATTCTTCACCGGAATCTTTGGAAAAAAACGAATGGGACATCGGTCTTTTGAACAAATCAGAAGGCGGAAGAGTTGAAATTTCCGGCATAATAATGGGTGAAATCGGCGAAGAAAAAATTTTTCGGGCGAAGATCGGCAGTTGGCAAGAAGGAGAATTTATTTTGTTGAAAGAAGCGGTTAAGGGAATAAGCATTATTAAGCCTGCTTTGTATATTACTCAGCAGATTAACAATAACCCCAGGTTTATCGCCAGTCCGGGCGATTTGCTTCATTACGAGATTTTTTTCAAAAATATCGGCGAAGAATTTTTGAATGATATGTTTTTGTTAGTTACGCTTTCCGGCTCCGCTTTTGACCTGGTGACGATTCAAGCTCCGGAAGGAGATTTTACCGCTGGAGAAAATTCCATAATTTGGGACTGGAGAAGAGTCAGAAACCTTCAAATTTTACCGCCTCAGTCGGAAGGAAAGGTTGAGTTTTGGGTAAAATTAAAAGATGAGTGGGAGTTAAGCAGTCCGGCGGAAAAAGATGCGGAAATAAAAACAACTGTTTTTTTAAGCCAAGTTAAAGAGGAATTTGCCAGCAAGGTGAATTCAAGATTAATAATTTCGCAAAAAGGATATTTTAACGACGAAATTTTTGGCAATTTAGGGCCTATTCCTCCACAGGTTGGCAGGGCAACGACCTACACAATAACCTGGCAAGCTAAAAATTATTATAACGAAATGAAAAACGTTAAAGTTAGAGCTGTTTTGCCTCAAAATGTTAATTTAACCGGCAAAATTTTTCCTGAAGAGCAAGCTGATAAAATTACTTTTGATTCCAATTCCCGCGAAATTATTTGGAATATTGGCGACTTGGCTCCCGGACAGGGATTTTTAACGCCGGCTCCAAGCGTTTCTTTTCAGGTTTCTTTTATACCAAATGCGGAGCAGCGGGGCCAAACTCCGAAACTTATCGGTGAAGTCGGGATTAGCGGCCAAGATGAATGGACGGGCGAAATTATTCAGTTCTCAAACTTCTCAATCAGTACCGCTTTGCCGGACGATGACAAAGTGTCAGCGGAAAAAGGCATAGTTGAGTAAATAAATTTTATGGAGGAAAAGCAAAATCTGATGGATAAAATAGCGGTTCTTTGCAAAAGAAGAGGTTTTGTTTTTCAGTCTTCGGAAATATACGGCGGTTTTGCTTCTTGTTATGATTTTGGCCCTTTGGGCGTGGAAATGAAAAATAATATTAAAAAAGCCTGGTGGGAAGAAATGACCAAGTTTCAGAATTTGCCAAACGGCAGAATAGTTGGTTTGGACGCGGCTATTTTAATGTCGCCGAGAATTTGGCAGGCATCAGGCCATTTGACTGCCGGTTTTGCCGATGAATTGGTTGAATGCAAAAAATGCCACCATCGTTTTAGAAAAGATTTTCTTGAAAAAAACAAATGTCCGGACTGCGGCGGCCAGCTTACCAAGCCGCGAAAATTCAATCTGATGATGAAAACTTTCATCGGTCCCGTTGAAGACGAAGCGTCTTCAGCTTATTTGCGGGCTGAAACCTGTCAGGGAATATATGTTAATTTTTTGAATGTTTTAAATTCTTCTCGTTTAAAAATTCCTTTTGGCATAGCGCAGATCGGAAAGTCTTTTCGCAATGAAATCACTCCCGGCAATTTCATTTATAGGACCAGGGAATTTGAACAAATGGAACTTCAATGGTTTTGCCATCCCAAAGAAGCTGATAAATTTTTTGAATATTGGAAAAAAGCGCGGCTGAAATGGTATTTGAATTTGGGAGTTAAAAAAGAGAATATAAGGCTGAAGCAGACTCCCAAAAAAGAGCTGGCTCATTATGCCAAGTCAGCTTTTGACATTGAATATAAATTTCCTTTTGGCTGGAAAGAAGTTGAAGGAATTCATAACAGAGGAGACTGGGATTTATCCAATCATTCAAAACATTCCGGACAAGACTTAAGGTTTTTTGATGAAAACAAAAAAGAAAAATATTTTCCTCATATCATTGAAACCTCTGCCGGGGCCGACAGGTCATTTCTGCTTTTTTTGGTTGATTCTTACTGCCAAGTTAAGGGCGGGAGAACAAAAACAACTCAGGCAGTTAAGGAGGAAGAAGTGGTTTTGAAGCTGTCTAAGAAATTGGCTCCGATAAAGCTGGCAGTTTTACCTTTGGTTAAAAACAAAACAGAGTTGGTCAAAAAGGCCAAAGAAATTTATAGATTGTTAAAGCCCTATTTTGTTTGCCAATACGACGAATTGGGTTCAATAGGCAGGCGTTATCGCCGACAGGACGAAGTTGGCACTCTTTTTTGCCTGACCATTGATTTTGAAAGCTTGAAAAAGAATGATGTTACTGTAAGAGACCGCGATTCTATGAAACAAGAGAGAATAAAAATCGGAGATTTGCCAAAAACTTTAAAAGAAAAATTAGAAAAATAAATGTTTCAAAAAATTACGCTTAAAAACGGCTTAAGAATTATTTTTGTTCCTCAAAAAAATTCCCAAACAGTTACGGTTTTGGCTTTGGTTGGCACCGGTTCAAAATACGAAACTAAAAAAACGAACGGCATATCTCATTTTTTAGAGCATATGTTTTTCAAGGGAACAGAGAAAAGACCGAATGCTTTGGCGGTTTCCGAAATTATGGATAAGCTGGGAGGAGCTTTCAACGCTTTTACCTCTGAAGAGCATACCGGATATTACGCCAAAGTCGGCGCTTTTCATTTTGAAGCTGCCTTAGACTGGGTTTCAGACATTTATTTGAACAGTTTGCTGCCCAAAAAAGAAATTGAAAAAGAAAGAAGAGTTATAATTGAGGAAATAAATATGTATTTAGACACGCCCATGCTTTATATCGGAGAGCTTTGGAAATCTTTGCTTTACGGAGACCAGCCGGCAGGCTGGGATGTGGCAGGAACAAAAGAAAATGTTGCAAAAATTTCCCGCAAAGAACTTTTTAATTATATGAGTTCTCAATATGTTGCCCGGAACACCATAGTTTGCGTTGCCGGAAAAATTCCTTTCCTTCAAATAAAAAATAAAATTAATAAATATTTTTCAAAAATTAAAATTGGAAAAAATTTTTCCAAGCCGGCAGTGTCGGAAAAACAGGAAAAACCTAAGTTGTCTCTTTTTTATAAAAAGACCGATCAGGCTCATTTGGCGCTGGGGGTTAGGACTTTTTATAACTTTTTCCATCCGCAAAAATACGCTGCCGGGCTTTTAAGCGTGATTTTAGGAGGAATGATGTCTTCTCGATTATTCACGGAGGTAAGGGAGAAATTGGGCTTAGCTTATTATGTTAAAACCAGCGCGGAAGCCGATACTGACACCGGATATTTGGTCACTTTGGCGGGAGTAGACAATTCAAGAGTGGATAAAGCCATTGTAGCCATTTTGAGAGAATATAAGAAAATATCTAAGAAAAAAGTGCCTGTAGCTGAATTAAAAAAGGCAAAAGATAATTTCAAAGGCAAGCTTTCTCTCGGCTTGGAAACTTCAGACGCTAAAGCTTTTTTTTACGCAGGTCAAGAGCTCTTGCAGAACAAGATTTTAACTCCGGAGGAAATTTTCAGAGAAATTGATAAAATTTCCGCAAATGATATTATAAAAACAGCAAAAGATATTTTCAAGCCAGAAAGGCTTAATTTAGCTTTAATCGGTCCGTTTAAAGACAAAGAAAGATTTCAAAAATTGTTAAAATTATGAATGGCAATCAGGGAAAAATATTAGATATATCTTGGGAAAGCATTTTTAAAGTTTTTCTTGTTTTTCTTTTTATATATTTTCTTTTTTTAGTAAAAGATATTTTAATTTTAATTATTTTTGCCTTGATTATTTCGGTTCTTTTTAATCCGGCGATTGATTTTCTGCAAAAAATAAGAATTCCCCGCGTTTTGGCAACAGGTTTTGTCTATATTTTGGTTTTTGGATCTTTGGGATCGTCGGTCTATTTGATATCTTTATCTTTTATACCGGAAATTAAGCAATTTGCCGGACTTTTCTCTCATTATTTTGAAGTGTTAACTCCTGCTTTAAAAGGATTAGGAGTTGAGGTTTTTGAAAGTTTTGAAGTTTTTATTGCGACTTTGGAAAAGTGGTTAATGGGAGCTTCTACTAATATTTTGTCAGCTTTATCCGCTATTTTCGGAGGGATTTTTTCAGCTTTCGTTATTTTCTCCATTGCCTTTTTCTTTTCCCTGGAAGGCAAATGGAACGAAAGAATGATAAGGCTTCTTTTCCCAAAAAAATATGAAGATTCTGCTTTAAGTGTTTGGAATAAGTCTCAAAAAAAAATTTCAGGCTGGTTTGGGGCAAGGATTTTATGCTGTGTTTTTGTCGGTTTGGCTTCTTTTTTAGTTCTTAAACTGCTTAAAATTGACTATGCTTTAAGCCTTAGCTTGTTTGCCGGTATAACTAATATTATTCCCATACTTGGGCCTATTTTTGCCGGCGCGATAATCACAATTTTAGTGCTTTTGGAAGACTGGCTTAAAGCTGTTTTCGTTTTCATTGCTTTTATTTTAATCCAGCAGATAGAGGGCAATATTTTAAACCCGATTTTAAGCAAGAAATTTATAGGTTTGCCGCCAGCCTTAGTTCTGATTTCTTTGATAATCGGCGCAAAACTCTGGGGTATTTTGGGAGCTGTTTTGGCGATTCCTTTAGCCGGAATCCTTTTTGAATTTATTGGAGATTTTTTGAAGAAAAGGAAAGAAAAAGCAGAAGCTGCTGCGCTGTAAGCTTCTTAGAGTTTAAAATTCAGGCAAATGTCTAATTTTTATATTGTTGCAACTCCTATTGGCAATCTTGAAGATATAACAAAAAGAGCCCTCCGGATATTATCGGAGGTTGATTTAATTTTGTGCGAAGATACGAGAACAACGAAAAAATTATTGGATTTTTACCAGATTAAAACCCCGACTTTAAGCTATCATCAGCATTCAAAGTTAAAAAAGATTGAACATATCGTTCAACTCTTGCAAAGCGGCAAAAAAATAGCTTTGGTTTCAGACGCCGGTACGCCGGGAATATCTGATCCAGGCAATAAATTAGTGGAAAAAATAGTTGATTCAACGAAGGACAATGTAAGAATTATTTCAGTGCCCGGAGCAAGCGCGCTGACTGCGGCCGCCGGCATTTCCGGTTTTCCAACCGATAAATTTTTATTCTTAGGCTTTCCGCCCGCTAAAAAGAAAAGAAAGAAGTTTTTTGAAGAAGTGGCAAACTCAAAATATTCGGTGATTTTCTATGAATCTGCCCGCAGAATAATTAGAACTCTTAACGAATTGCAATTAACAGCTGAAAGCAAAAATTTAGAAATTGAAGTGGTCGTTTGCCGAGAATTGACTAAAAAATTTGAAACGACTTATCGCGGCGGAATTAAGAATGTGATTAAGAAAATAGAAGAAGATAAAATTAAAGGAGAATTCGCGGTGGTTGCCAAAAAAAAGTAAATTTCTACAGAAATTTAAATTATGCTAAAATTAAAAGAGGCTTCATCCTCTTTTTTAAAATTATGCCAAAGAAAAAATTCTATATTACAACCAGCATAGCTTACGCCAACGCTGCTCCTCATATAGGTTTTGCCCTGGAATTAATACAAGCAGATGTCATTGTCCGCCATCAGCGGCTTTTGGGAAAGGAAGTTTTCTTTTTAACAGGTTCTGACGAGCATGGCTTGAAAATTGCCAGAGCGGCAGAAAAAGAGAAAAAGACAAACAAAGAATTTGTTGATATAATTTCGGCAAAATTCAAAGAATTAACTGGAATTCTAAACGTTTCCAACAATGATTTTATCAGAACAACCGATAGGCGGCGCCATTGGCCGACCGTGAAAGAAGCATGGCAGAAACTGGTTGAAAAAGGCGATATCTATAAGAAAAAATACAAAGGATTGTATTGCGTTGGTTGCGAGGAATTTGTCAAGAAAAAGGACCTGGTCAATGGAAAATGTCCGTATCACCAGAAAAAGCCGGAGACGATTGAAGAAGAAAACTATTTTTTTAAACTTTCAAAATATGCCGGCAAAGTAAAAAAAGAAATTCAAAGCGATAAAATAAGAATTATTCCTGAATCAAGGAAAAACGAGGTTTTGAGTTTTATTAGTCAGGGCGTAGAGGATGTCAGCTGTTCCCGTTCAAGGGAGAAATTAAAATGGGGCATACCTGTCCCCAACGACAAAGAACAGACAATATACGTCTGGTTTGAAGCGCTCCTGAATTATCTTTTGCCGCAAAAATACTGGCCGGCAGACGTCCATTGTCTTGGCAAGGATATATTCAGGTTTCATGTTTTGCTTTGGCCGGCAATGCTTATTGCCCTGGATTTACCGCGCCCCAAAAACATTTTAGTCCACGGATTTATTACGGTTAACGGCCAAAAAATGTCAAAAAGCTTAGGAAACGTTATTGATCCTTTTAAGCTGGTTGAAAAATACGGCGTTGAGGCTGTTCGCTATTTTCTTTTGCGGGAAATTCCGTCCACAGAGGACGGCGATTTTACTTATGAAAAATTTGAACAAAGATATAATTCTGATTTGGCCAATGGATTGGGTAATTTAGTTTCTAGAGTTGTTGCGCTTTGTCCAAAACTAAAAACTAAAAAAGAAAAACTAAAAAATACAGCTAAAAGCTTAAAATTAAAAAAAGAAATTGGCAAAACTCAGCGGGATTGCCGCCAAGCATTGGAGGAATTTAAATTTAACGAAGCCTTAGCTGCAATTTGGCAGCTGATTAGCCGGTGCGATTGCTATATTGAGGAAGAAAAACCCTGGCTTTTTGATTGCGCTCGGGATAAGGAAAAAATTTATGAAATTATCGGCAATTTATTGTCCGCAATTAACGAAATAGCTAAATTGTTGGAGCCGTTTTTGCCGGAAACTTCGGAAAAGATTTTAAAGCAATTGAGAAGCAAAAAAAGCCAACCCTTGTTCCCGCGCTTGCAATGAAGCGCATGGTCTTTTATTAATCTTTTTTAAAAGGGAAAACAAGATTTTTCCCTCTTTTTCATTTTATGATAATATTTAAATATGATAATAGATACGCACGCGCATTTGAATTTCAACTCTTATAAAGATGATGTTGGCGAGGTCATTAAGCGTTCATTGAACGATAATCTTTGGCTGATAAATGTCGGTTCTCAGTATTCCACCTCCAAAAGAGCAGTGGAAATCGCGGAAAAATATCCGAAAGGGGTTTATGCGGCCGTGGGCCTGCATCCCATACATTTGACTGAAGGCGTTTTTAAAGTGAAATTAGACAAAGAAGAAGTGGAGTTTGAAACGAGAGAAGAAGATTTTAACTCCGATAAATACAAAGATTTGGCTGAATCTAAAAAAGTGATAGCCATAGGCGAAATCGGACTGGATTATTACTATAGGCCGAAGACTAGGAAAAAACTGCAGGAATTCAAAAACAGGCAAAAAGAAGTTTTAATAAAGCAATTAGCTTTGGCAGAAGAGCTGAAATTGCCGGTCATTTTCCACTGCCGGACAGCTCACCAGGATCTTATTGAAATTTTAAAAAGTCAAAACAAAAAAATAAAAGGAGTTATTCATTGTTTTACCGGAAATTTGGATGAATTGCAGGAATATTTAAAAATGGGGCTTTTTCTCGGTTTTAACGGAATAATTTTTAAGCTGAATTTGGATGAGGCGATTGATAAAACCCCTTTAGATAAAATTTTGCTTGAAACAGATTGCCCTTATTTGACTCCGCCGCCAATGGCCGGGAGAAATGAGCCTTTGTATGTTAAGTATATTGCTGAAAAAATTGCCAAGATTAAAAAATTAAGCTATCAAGAACTTATTGAAATTACCTCTGAGAACGCTTTAAAGCTTTTTAATTTTTATGGAGAAATACAATCCTAAGCAAATTGAACCGAAGTGGCAGGAGTATTGGGCAAAGAACGATTTTTATCGGGCAGAAGATTTTTCTCTTAAGCCCAAAAAATATATTTTAATTGAATTTCCCTATCCTTCTGGCGATGGCCTTCATGTTGGTCATGTAAGATCTTATTCGGCCTTAGACGCTGTTGCTAGAAAAAAAAGAATGGAAGGGTTAAACGTTTTGTTTCCCATCGGCTGGGACGCTTTTGGCCTGCCTGCTGAAAATTACGCCATTAAGATCGGCAAGCATCCAAGAGAAGCAACGGAAAAAAATATAGCCAATTACAAAAGACAGCTTAAATCATTGGGCCTTTCTTTTGACTGGGTAAGAGAAGTCAATACCACGGAGCCCGGCTATTACAGATGGACCCAATGGATATTTTTAAAGCTTTTTGAAAAAGGACTGGCTTATCAGGCCGAGATGCCGATTAACTGGTGTTCTTCCTGCAAAATCGGTTTGGCTAACGAGGAAGTGGTTGGAGGCAATTGCGAAAGGTGCGGCAAACCAGTTTCAAAAAAAGTTCTAAAGCAGTGGATGCTGAAAATCACTGCTTACGCTGACCGGCTGATAGATGATTTAAAAAACGTTGATTTTCCTGAAAAAGTGAAATTGCAGCAGATTAACTGGATAGGCAGGTCGGAAGGCGTTCAGGTTGATTTCAGGATTGAGGGCCTGCCGAAAAAGGTTTCCGTTTTCACCACAAGGGCAGATACTCTTTTCGGCGTAACAGCTGTTGTTTTGGCTCCGGAAAATCCTTTAGTCAAAGAAGTAACAATTGAAAGCCGGAAGGAAGAGGTTGGCAAATATGTTAGAGAGGCGGAAAGAAAAAGCGATTTTGAGAGAGTTAATCTGGAAAAGGAAAAAACAGGCGTTTTCACCGGTTCTTATTGCTTGAATCCTGTTAACGGGAAAAAAGCGCCCATTTGGCTGGGAGATTATGTCATATCCTCTTACGGAGGAGGAGCGGTAATGGTGGTGCCGGCCCATGATAAAAGAGATTACGAATTTGCCAAGAAATACGGACTAAAGATTAAAAAGGTGATTTCTAAAGATACTTTCATTGACTACGCGAACGAAGTGAAGCGTGAAGATGAGGGCGAAGCCTTCATTGACTACGCGAACGAAGTGAAGCGTGAAGATGAGGGCGAAGCCTTCGTTGACTACGCGAACGAAGTGAA
>CAZLAP010000052.1:0-1559 GCA_964557715.1 uncultured Candidatus Saccharibacteria bacterium | reverse complement strand
TAATTTAGAATTGGCTCAAAAGCATAAATTGGCAATTATCCCTGCGATCAATAAGATTGATACGCCGCAAGCAGTGATTGGCGAGGCAAAAACGTCCCTGGCTCAACTGCTGAACATTTCTCAGGATGAAATTTTTCTCATTTCAGCCAAAAAAGGAACGGGAGTCAAAGAGCTTTTGGAAGTTGTGATTGAAAAAATTCCTTCGCCCAAGGGCAATATTAAAAAGCCTTTCCGCTCTTTAATTTTTGATTCAAAGTACGACTCCTACAAAGGAATACAGGCTTTCATAAGGGTAGTTGACGGCAGGATAGAGCCGGGCTGTAAGATTTATTTAATTCAGGCAAAAGCAGAAGGAGAAGCCAAGGAATTAGGCTATTTTAAGCCTGCCTTTCAGCCGGAGAAAGAGCTGAAAAGCGGAGAAATAGGCTATTTGGCTACCGGCATAAAAGAGCCTGACAAAGTCAGAGTCGGCGATACGATTGCAAGTTATTCAATGGCAAAGGCAGCGAGCTGTTTGGTTGAACCTTTACCCGGATACAAAGTGCCCAAGCCAGTAGTTTTCGCCTCAGTCTATCCTGAAAATCAAGATGATTTTGAAAGCTTGAAAGAGTCTTTGTCTAAATTAAAATTAAATGATTCGTCTTTTGTTTTTGAACAGGATGCCAAAGAAGCTTTAGGCAGAGGTTTTCGCTGCGGATTTCTGGGCTCTTTGCACGCTGAAATTGTTTCAGAGCGCCTTAAAAGCGAATTCGGCCTTAATTTGATTATTTCCACTCCTTCGGTAGTTTTTAAAATTACAGACCAAGAAGGCAAAGAGTTTTTTGTTTTTTCTCCTTCAGACTGGCCGGAAACGGCTGAGATTAAAGAAGTTAAAGAACCTTGGGCAAAATTGGAAGTAATCACGCCTTCCAAATATCTTGGCAAGGTTTTAGAACTTTTAAACAGTTTGAAAGGAAAAGCTGCAGAAACTAAGTATTTTGGTTCGGATAAAACCCTTCTGATTTACGAAGTTCCTTTTAAGGAAATTATTTTAGGGTTTTACGACAATCTTAAAGGGACAACCCAGGGTTTTGCTTCAATGAATTATGAAATTTTACAATATAAAACAGGAGATTTGGCGAAAATGGAAATTTTCATTGCCGGCAAAAAAGAAGAAGCTTTTTCCAGAATAGTTTATAAAAATGAAATTTTTAAAGAGGGGAGAAAACTGACGAAAAAAATAAAAGAAGTTTTGCCCCATCAGCTTTTTTCCGTTCCCATTCAGGCGGTTGTTTCCGGCAAAGTGGTGGCCAGAGAGACGATTTCTGCCAGAAGAAAAGACGTGATAGCTCCTTTGTACGGCGGCGATTATACCAGAAAAAGAAAACTGCTGGAAAAGCAGAAAAAAGGCAAAAAAGAGCTTAAAGAAAAAGCAATGTCTTCAGGAATAAAAATTCCTGCCAAAGCATTTTTAGAAGTTTTTAGAAGAAATTAATTTGTGTTATATATTATAATAAGGGAGCAATTGTAAAAGCAAGCATGCCCAAGATCACCATAAGGGCCAGGATAAACCAAGTTAT
>CAZLAP010000051.1:0-6273 GCA_964557715.1 uncultured Candidatus Saccharibacteria bacterium | reverse complement strand
AAAGATTTGGGAGAATATTTTGAAAAAGTAGTTTCCGAACTGCCCTCCAATTTAGCCAGAAAAAATTTTTTAAAGCTGATTAAATTATCTTCCAATTATTTAATTAGCGATTTGCAGGGATTGCTGAAAGGTCAATCTGTTGCTTCCGGAGGTTTTTTGATTACCCCGGAAAATTTTGCCGAGTTTCTTGTTTTAATTTATGAAGGAAAAATTTCCAGCAAGATAGCCAAAAAAGTGCTTTGGGAAATGTTTAAAACAAGCGCAGACCCTTCAGATATCATTGAGAAGCAAGGATTGTCTCAAATAATTGACGAAACTGAAATTAAGAAAATTGTTGAAAATGTTATTTCAAAGAACCAAAAAGCGGTTGAAGATTTTAAAAAAGGAAAAACAGAAGTTATTCAATTTTTAATAGGCAAAGTAATGGCTCTTTCGCAAGGCAGAACGAATCCGCAGGCGGCTGAAAAGATTTTAAGGAAAGTTATTATTGACAAAAAGAAATAAATATGCTATTATTATAATATAAGGTGTTCTTTAAAAAAAAGGAGAAGGGAGAGGATAAAATGAGAATGGTTCATGTTAAGGTTAAAACAGAAGAAAAAGGGGAATTTTATGATTTTGTTGCTCTGCATAGACTTCCAAGGTTGATAGTGGAAGGTTACGTAGTGGAAATTGTTGACAAAAGGTTTTTGGTTGCGCTGGAAGACTTGCAGGGAAAAAGCAAACAAATGCAGTTTGATTTTTAAGAAAAGAGCTTGACAAAGAATGATAAATATGGTATTATTATAATATAAGCTCTTTTAGATCTTTTAGGAGGAAAAAATGAAACATATTAGTTTTAGAAAAAATGGGAGATGGGATGCCATTGACCGGGAAATGTTTCCTCTTTTAATAAAACAAATTGAAAGAGGAAGAGTGGATGCCGTAAAAAAATTTGATCTCAATGAAGCTGAACTCAAAGAGATTAAAGAAATAAGAGGCATCACTTTCATTCCCGGAAAAGTTTTGGCAGGCACAAATTTTATAGATATAATTGGAGTTCAAAAACTCTAATAATATCTCACTCAAAGGTAACAGGGGACACCTCAAAGCTCCCCTTTTTTATTTCTTCAAAAAATCTTTTATTTGCTTTTCAGCTTGTTTGTAGTTTTTAATCCAGATAATTCTTTTATCGCGCTTGAACTCGCCAAAATTTTTTTTCGAAAAATTTTGAGCAATGAAATCGCCAAATTGGTGGTTGAACCAGGTCATTTGGCGGTCAGCATAGTGTTCAATTTCTTTTTGCAGCAAATTGACCATTTCAGAATATTCTAATTTTCCTTGAAGGTAGCGGGCAATATAGCGGTATTCCAAGCCGAATTCTTCCAATCTTTTCCAGGAAACTCCTTTTTTGCGGAGTTTTTTTACTTCCTTGATCATTTTTTCTTTTTCCAATCTTTTTAACAGCCTTTTTCTTATTAATTTTTTCAATTCTTCTTTTTCTTTTTTAATTCCCAACATTAAAACAGGATAGGGCAGGGGATTTTTTTGCAGAGAAGAAACCGGTTTTTTTGTTTTTATTGCGATTTCCAAAGCTCTAATTAGCCTCCGTTTATTTTTTTTATCAATTGTTTCCGCTCTTTTCGGGTCAATTTTTTTTAATTTTTCAAACAGTTCCTTTGCGGTTTTCTTTTCCAGTTTTTTTCTTAAATTCCAGTCAGGAGAAACTTCCGGTATAGTTATTCCGTCAATTACTGCTTGAATGTAAAATCCTGTTCCTCCGCAAAGAACGGGAATTTTGTTTTTTTTGTGAATTTCATTTATTGCTTTTAAAGCCAATTTTCTGTATTCGGCAACGCTGAATCTTTTTTTTGGCGAAGCTATGTCCAGAAGATAATGAGGAATTGCCTGCATTTCCTTTTTCATAATTTTGCCCGTGCCTATATCCATTCCTTTGTAAACCTGCCTTGAGTCTGCCGAAACAACCTCGCCGTTGAATTTTTTAGCCAAATTAACGGCCAGTTCCGATTTTCCCGAAGCTGTAGGCCCTAAAACAACGATTACTTTTTTTCTTTGTTTTTCTTTAAATTTTTTTAAAATTATATCATTTAAAACCTTCCATCTTTTTTTCTTTTCTTTTTTAGAAACATTGTCTTTCATTTTTTCCGCCGTCGTGCCGGGTCTTGAAGAGTACTTGGAAATATAAGCCATATCAAAACCAATTTCCTTAAAAAGTTTTTTTGTGTTTTCAAACTGTTTTTTCGTTTCTTCGGGAAAGCCGACGATAATGTCCGTGGAGAGAAAAATGTCCGGCATTTTTTTTCTTATTTTTCTTACCAGATTTTTGTATTGTTTTGCCGTATAAGGCCGGTTCATTTTTTTTAAAATTTTATTGTCGCCCGATTGAAGAGGAAGATTAAGGTAGCGGGAAAATTTATCGGAACTTGCCATTGTTTGAACCAATTCATCTGAAAAGTTTTTAGGATTCGGCGAAGTGAATTTTATTTTAAAGTTTCCTTTTATTTCCGAAACCAATTTTAAAAGTTTTGGAAAATCAATGTTTTTATCTGCTGGAGAGTTATAATCGTTTACATTCTGTCCCAAAAGCCAGATTTCCTTAAAGCCTTTCCTGACAGCTTTTTTTGCTTCTTTTAAAATTTCCTTATGGTTGCGGCAGGTTAAAGCCCCTCTGGTAAAAGGAACAACGCAGTAAGAGCAGAAATTATTGCATCCGTTGGAAATAGGAATAAAAGCTATTGGTTTTTTCTGCCGTTTTGGCGGAAGATGAAAATAATCCTTGTTATTCCAGATTTGGTCAAAAACTTCCCTGAATTTCTTCTTATCCTTTTTTAAAATACAGCCGGTGAGTGCGATTTTTAAGTCAGGATTGTCTTTTTTTAATTTGTTCAGGTTTCTGATTTTTCCATGCACTCTGTCTACGGCAGATTGCCTGACAGAGCACATATTGATCACAATCAAATCCGCCTTATCTTCTTTTAAGGCGGGCTTGTTCCCCTTTTTTTCCAAAGTGGCGGCAATTCTTTCGCTGTCAGTCTTATTCATCTGGCAGCCGTAGGTTATAATCCGATATTTCTTCATATTTTTCATTCTAAAATAGAAAAACAGCCCGTTCAAGCTGTTTTTCTCCGCATTAAGGAATTATTTTTCCTGCCCGACTCTTTCCATAATTCTGTTTTTGGTTTGGATTAAGACTTCTTTTGTTTCAGGATTAACTTCCATTTTTTCTATCATTTGGGTCATATTGCTGATTGAGTCCTGGATTCTTTCTTGGCTTTGCAGCGGAAGTTCTTCCATTTTTTCTTTAAATTCGTTTAAAGAAGTTTCTTGAGCTCTGCGAACAGCTTCTTTTGCTTCTGTTGGAACTTTTTCTTCAAGCTCGTTCAGTATTTCAACATTTCTCAAGCTTTTCAATTCGTTGCCAAATGTTTCTTGGAGATTTTTTTCCAGTCTTTCTTGGATTCTTTCTTGGCTTTCCAGATGCATCATTACTTCGCCAAACTTCTCCAGATGCGCTTCCCTTGTTTCTCTTATTTTTTCCATAGCTTGTTCCGGAACCTGCTCTTCCAGTTTTTGAAGAATTTCCTGGTGTAAAGCTTGGTGTTGAATGAATTTATCAAGAAAGTCTTCAACTTTTTCGTTTGATTCGGCCCTTTCTCTTATTTTTTCCGTGGCCTTTTTAGCGCTTTCCATTTCATTTTGGTAATTTCTTATCGCTTTTTCAATCCTTTCCTGGTTTTTTTCCTGCTCCACCATTTCTTTCAGTTCAATTAATTTTTCATCAGCGAATTTTTCTTTTAGTTCCGCTTTGGACAACGAGTTAAATGTGAAAAATGACTGAATCTGTCTGTTCCATTCTTTGAGAAAATAAAACGGGCTGTCGGGCAGAATCGTTGGTTTTCCTGCTTCCAATTCTTGAGCTGAAGCTATTCCGGCAAGAAAAAGAAGGGAAATGCTCAATATTAAAATTTTTTTATTCATAATTTTTTTAAGTTATATTATTATCGACCTTTAACTTTAATGTATTTCTTCTTTTTTTTCTTTTAAAAAGTATCTCCATTGCTCCAAAAACTCCACAAAAGTCTGGAAAGGCAGTTCAATCAGGAAATTAATCAAAACGACTATTATATTATATCTTGCCCATTGGCCGGACAGCCATTTTCCTACCCGAATAATGGGTGTTGAGAATATATCAATAAAAAACATCAGGAAAGAATCTTTTTTTTCCAAAACGTCCAGCTCTTTCGCTCTTTCCCTTAGTTTTACGCCGGTAAACGAAATCAAGGATATGAATATAAGGAAAATACAAATGGAAAAAACGCTGAAGCTTAATTTATACAGCCCCCAGGTTATTAGTCCGAAAGCGAGCAAAAAAGCAAAAAAGTAAAAAGCCGTGACCAAAATATTGGTTATCAAGCCGCTTTTTTTGCGGATTTCAATTGTATAAATATCTTCTTTTTCCGAAGTATGGATAATTTTTGTCACTCCCATAATAACCTGATAAAGGTTTTCCTTTTTTGGCGGGCTGATAGTCAAAACAAGAAGCAGCATCAGAAGCGGAGGTATGGCAATATTTAGCCCAAGAGCGAGATAATTGAATTGTTCGGTAATATATTTATCCAAAGGCATTTCAATCGCCAAAGCCAAAAGAATTTTGGTGATAAAAATAGATAAGGTGGCGTAAATTGCCGCTCTTTTTATTTTTGCATTAAGCGCTTTAAGTCTTTTTGAATAAGCGGCAGTAGTTCTTTTTTCCAATTCTTCGGGATTTTTTATTTTTTCCGCGATATTATTGGGATTTTCTGAAACAACATCGCCTAAAATCAAATAAATAGTATCGTATTTCTCGCAGATTTTATAAAACTTATTGGCCAGGCGGTGTTTCAGGCTTTTTTCAATGTTTTCCCAGATTCGGTAAATGTTTTGAGTTATTTCAATTAATTGCGGATTATTTTTAGTAATATTTGCCCACTGGGAAAAGTTTCTTTTTAAGAGATTGTAACTGATAATTGGCGCATCAAGCTTAAAAAGGGCTTTTTGAACCGCTATGTAAATTTGAGTGTTTTTTTCTTTTTCTGTTATTAATTCCTGGAAAATTGAAATTACGCTCCGTTGCCGTATTTTTATTTTTTTAATCATTGAATCTGCCATATATTCAATCAGAGCCCTTTCTCTAATAGAAGGGGAAAGCGCTTCTTCTATTTCGCAGGCAGCTATTCCCAAGAGCCAGTCGCGGAGGCGAAGCGGCTGTTTTTTTTGTTTTTTAGGCGAATTTTCTAAAATATAAACGTATTTGTCTATTATTTTGCGAACTTCTCCTATTTTTGAATCCGGCACCTTGTCGTTGGGGAAATGTCCGCCTCTGATAAGCTCCAGAATTAAAGGCTCGGCAATATCTTCTATGCCTGCGCCACTCAGCAAAAAAAGTCTTCTTTTCAACATTCTTTCAATGGCTGATTTCCTCATTAAATGTTCTTCGCGCCAGTCCACAACTTCCCTTATTTTCTCGTAAAAAACAGCCACTCTGGAAGCAACTTCGTCAACGTGAATAGTTGGCGTGTTTTCTTTTGGCTGAAGGGATTTATGCCAAATCTGATATTTTTGAATCAATTCTCTGGTTGCTTGGGAAATTTCAGGCATATGAATTAAGTTAAATTTTTCAATAAATCTTTTATCTTTATTTCACCGATGTCTCCTTTGCCTCTCTTTCTTATCCGTACTGTTTTGTTCTTCATTTCTCTGTCGCCGACTACCAGAAGATAGGGAATTTTCTGCATTTCTCCGTTTCTGATTTTCTTTGAAACGGTCTCATTTTCATTTTTAATCTCTGTTCTTAATCCTGCTTCAGACAGCTCTTTGGAAATTTTGCTTGCGTATTTTTCATGCCTTGAGCTTACGGGAATTATCCAAGCTTGGACGGGCGAAAGCCAGAAAGGAAAAGCGCCGGCATAGTGTTCTATTAGCACTCCAATGAATCTTTCAAGAGAACCAAGAAGCGCCCGATGCACCATAAAAGGCCTTTGTTTTTTTCCTTTTTCGTTGACAAAAGTCAAATCAAAGCATTCGGGCAGGTTGAAATCAATCTGAATTGTCGTGCACTGCCAGGGCCTTTCCAGCGAATCTTTGATTTTTATATCTATTTTCGGTCCGTAAAAAACCCCGCCGCCCGGATCTTTTTGCCATTTTAATTTTGACTTGTTAAGCGCTTTTTTTAAAACATTGGTGGCTTTTTCCCATTCCTTTAAACTGCCGGCATATTTTTTTGGCCTGGTGGAA
>CAZLAP010000050.1:0-10958 GCA_964557715.1 uncultured Candidatus Saccharibacteria bacterium | reverse complement strand
TCTTTTTCAAACGAATCCCGTTTACGGGATGAAGTTAGAAAAGAGAACGAAGTTCTCTTTGATCCCTTCGTTGTCGCTCGGGTCTCGGAGGAAACACATATCTTTATTTAATTATTAAACTGAAATCTTCTGTGTTTATTTCTATTTTGCTGCCTCTTTTAATTTCGCCCGACAGCAAAGCGGAAGCCAAGATATTTTCAACCTTATCTTGAATGACTCTTTTCATTTCTCTTGCTCCAAAAGTAGGATTATAGCCAAGCTCAACAATTTTTTCCTTAAGCTCTTTGGTAACAACAAGTTCAACTTCTTTTTCTTTTAAATTTTTGTTTATTTTTTTAAGCATCAATTCTGCTATGTCTAAAAGATTTTCCTTGGACAAAGGTTTGAAAACCACCATTGCGTCAAAGCGATTAATAAATTCCGGTCGAAAAATATTTTCCGCAAAAAGATAATCCAAAAGTATCTCTTTAACTTTAAACCATTCAGTTTTCTCCTTTAACGCTTTTAAAATCATCTGATAGCCTGCATTGGAAGTGGCAATGATTATTGAGCTTTTAAAATCAACCTTTCTTCCCATTCCGTCCGTCAGATGTCCTTCGTCCAACACCTGCAAAAACAAATTTAAAACATTTGGATGGGCTTTTTCTATTTCATCTAAAAGTATCAAAGAAAAAGGTTTCTCTCTCACCTCGGTAGTCAAAAGGCCCTCTTCGTTGGTAGAACCGAGCAAACGGGAAATGTCAGCAGTATTTTGAAATTCAGACATATCCAGCCTTATCATTTTTTCTTTCGAACCGAAGTAAATCTCTGCCAAAGCTTTGCAAGTTTCAGTTTTTCCAACGCCGGTAGGACCTAAAAACAAGAATGCTCCCATTGGCCCTGTTTTTGCCGCCACTCCCGCCCTTGCTCTTCTCAAAGCGGTTGAAATTTCTTTTACCGCTTCTTCCTGATTAATAATTATTTCATGGATCAAAGGCTCCAGGTTAAGCAAAACCTGTTTTTCTTTCTTAGCTATATCTCCAACAGGTATTTCTGTTTTTTCGGAAACAATGCGGGCAATATGCTTAGACAAAAGCACTTTCTCTTTAGTTTGGCTTAAATAAGCCATTGCTTCGTCAAGCAAACTCATTGCTTTTTCCGGAAAAGGAATTGCCTGCATATATCTTGAACAGTAAACAATAATATCTCTGAGAGACGAATAAGAAATGAATTTTTTATACTTGTATTCTAATTTTAAAGCCAAATCCTGCAAAAGCATCAAGGTTTCTTCTTCAGAGATTTCACTCACTTCAACTTTTTCCAATAGCGACAAAATAGAAGTGTTTTGCTCAATGTTTTTATGCAAACCTTCAAAAGTGGTAAGGGCCACAATTTGGAAAGAAGGATAAGCCAGGTAAGGAGTGAGAATTCCCGAGATGTCAATTGCTCCCAGCCGGGCGCTACCGCCGATAAAATTATGGATCTCATCTATAACTAAAATAACATTGCCGGCAGAAATCACTTCTTTGAAAATATTATCTAAAATAAATTCAGTTTCTTCTGTTGAGGAAATTTGAGACATTAAAGCTGACAAATCCAATTGAATAACTCTTTTATAATTGATTTCGGGCAGGCTTTCTCCCGAAGCGCTTTTTTCAGCCAGAGCGTAAACCATGCTTTTTCTTCCGCTACCCGCTTCGCCAACTATCAAAACATTATTTTTTTCTTTTCTGGCTAAAATTCTTTCCATGGCTTTAATTTCTTTTTTATGCCCGACAACCTCGGAAAACGCCTTCCTTCTTACCTCTTTAGACAAATCAGTTGAAAAAGGATCAAGTGTAATGGTGTAGCCGGCTGCCCATTCTTTTGCCAACGAGCCTCTTTTTATCAAATTTTTCCATTCCCAGAATTTTTTTCTTTCTTCAACTATTTTCGTCAATTTTTCCAGCCATTGTGATAAATTTTTAACGTCTTCAAATTTCAAATTAAAATCAATCAAGATTTTTTTAAAAATCAAGTTGTGAACGGCTAAACCGGCAATTATATCTTCAGCCTCAACTCTTAAATGCTTGTTTTTTCCGGCAATTTTCAAAGATTCAATCAGCGATTTTTGCAAGTCTTCGGAAAAAATCATTTCTTGTTTTTTAATGCCGGCGTTTTTCTTTAAATTTTCCAAAGAAATTTTAAGGATTTTTTTCAAATCTTTTATGTTAATAAGCAAACGCGAAAAAATAAAATTCAATTCGGGATTTTTTTCAATAAGAAAATAAAACAAAACATCGGAATTTATTTCAGAAAGATTATGCTTTCTGGCAAACTGCATTGAACGATAAACGGCTCTGGCCGATTCAAAGCTTAAAAAATCAGCCAGATTGAAAGTTTCCGAAGCTTTTAACGCTTCGTTTATTGATTTTATTCTGGGATTTTTAAACTTTGAATTGAAGAAAAATTCTTTTATTTTAAAACTCAAAGATAATACAAAAAAAACCATTGAAAAGCCTAAATTTGGAAGCTCAAGGTTGTATATAAAAACAAGAAAAAAAATGACAAACAAAGCAAAAAACAGCTTTTTCAGAGGTTTAACAAACCTGAAAAAAGGATTTTTTGACCATTTTATTGCCTGATAAATCTCAGCTTTTTTTAAATTAAAATTGAATACGTCTGCCATACTGTCCTAAAAAATAAATTTTAATCCGATAATTAAACCGGCAATCAAAAAAAACGGCAAAAAGAGCCAGCAGAGAAAAACAACCAAACCGGCGAAAAAAATCAAAATTTCAATTATTAACCCGGCAAATATCAAAAAGCCTCTGGTTATGGCGCCGAAAATTCTTGAAATTAAATTAGAAACAAAAACTTCAAAATACTTTCCTATGTCAAATCCTCTGCCATAAAACCATTTGTATTTTCTCCAATGCGAAAAAAACGTTTTAACAAGCAAGGGTATTGAAAAATAATTAAGGTTAAACAGAAGAAAATTCCTCCAGATTTTTAAAATTTCCTTAGGAACTTCAAAAAACTGCCAGCAAAGCCATTGGCTGAAAATATTATTCATTGTTCTTATTATATTGTTTTATATAATTCCTCTAAATCATCTTGAGGAATAATCGGCCTTTCGCCGATTGGCGTTCTTCCAGGATATCTCCAAGCTGAAATTATTTTTATTATTTTAGGCTTTTTCAAAATCACATACATAAGCCAGGCCTCGGTCGGGTGCTTTTTCGTGCCGGTAATCTGCATAGCGGCGATAGTATCAGGCGCAATTCCCTCTTCCACTCTGTCAGGATGGCGAAAAATCCTTAAAACTCTTTTTTCTGAAAAACGATACTGCTTTAACTTTATCTTTGAATGCTGAGTCCAAGCTATCTTTTCTGCCGCGCTTTTATTTAATTTCATAGGTTATTGAAACCTGAACTTCAACCTTATTTTCTCCGGTCTGAATTTGGGGAACTGAAGCAGAATCCGCTCCTCCCATTCCCGCAACTGATTCTTTCATAGGGTAAAAATAAGGAACAAGACTGCTTTCGCTGAAATTACTGATTTTAACTAACCTAACTCCCAACTGTTCAGCAAGCTCTTTGGCCTTGGATTTTGCTTTATCAATGGCCTCTTCTCTGGCCTGTTTTTTCAATTCCTCCTGCTTTTCATCATCCAGAGTAAACTGCAAATCTCCAATTTGATTCGCTCCGGCAGAAGCGCCGCCTTCAATAATCGCCCCGATTTTTTCCATATCCCTGATTTTCACTTCCAGAGTTTGAGTAAGCTCATAGCCAACCAAAACTCTTTTTCCTCCTGAAGAAAAAATTTGGTTTTCTTCGTCATACCATTCATAACGGGGATAAATGTTAAAGTTCGCTGTTTTTAGATCTTTTTCCTCTATTCCCTGCTCTTTCATAAAATCAACCACTTTGTTCATTTTCTCCGCATTTTCGCTCATCGCCTCAGCCACGGTTTTGGCTTCGCTAATCACAGAAAAACTGGCCAAAGCCAATTCAGGCTCGGTATAAACAATTCCTACTCCTAAAACAGTAATCTTATTTTCCGTTTCCTGAAGTTTCTCTTTAATACTGATTACCGCTGAAATTGTTAAAACGATCAAAAACAATCCCAGTATTGCGGCTAAAATGTTTTTAATTTCTTCTTTCATATTGTTTTAAAATTAAAATTTTTTATTGGCTTCTTAAACTTCTTTCGCTTCTTTTGTTTCTCTTTTTATTATTCTCCAGTGATAAAGATACAAAGGCAAACCGACAATAATCATTGCCAAATTGTTGGATGCCTCTCTCTGTCTTTTTGAAGCCAAATAATCTATCTTTTCTTCTTTTTCCTGCAATTCTTTGTAATCTGCTAAAAACTCTTTTAAGGTTTGCCTTTCTTCCTGGGTCAATTCTTCGTCATCTTGAAGATTTTCCAGTTTGAACGCGTAAATATTAACCGGATCTGAATAATATCTTTGCTGGACCGCTTCCGGTTCTTCTGCTTTGGTAAAAACAAAAGTTTTCAATCCCATATCAATAAATTTAACTGTGCCGATAATCAATAAGGCTAAGCCGACTAAAGTAAAAAGATAAAGATAAATTGTTCTGATAATGCTGTGTTTGTTAATAGATAGCATAATTTTAAAAATAATTTAATTTGCGACCTTTTTACGACTTTTTTATTTTACCATATTTCAAAAAGAAAAGGCACATCTTGTGCTTCCTCGGAGGAAGCACAAGATGTGCCTATAATACGCTATGTTTTATTAAAAGTTTTTTGAAAGGTTTTTTTGTTTTTATGGTTTTTATGGGGAAAAAATATTCCTCTGGCGATTTTTATAGCTGGTAAAAAATACAAGTTTGGAATCCATATAGCTTCATCTTGCGAACCGTCAAATCTCGCGAAACTAACAATGGAAACCCGATTTCTTTTTCTGCAAAAACGCATCTCAAAAGGACCGTTCTCTATAACTACACTTAATACTTCCTTGTTATCTTTTCTTTCTACTTCTTTAACAATCAATTTATAATCCATAACTGTCATCTCCTCTTCCATTTATTAAATTGAAAATAAGACCAAAAGTCTTTTCTGGCTTAAATTATATTCTAAAAGATAAAAAAGTCAAGATTAAGGGCACTTTGTGCTTCCTCGGAGGAAGCACAAAGTGCCCTTGACTTTGATGGCTCTGAGATGACTTTTTTTAATTGCTTAAAAACTAAAAAACCTAAATATTTTCTTATTCAGTGGTTTTTCCGTCAAAATGGTCGTCTTCATCAGCCAAAGCATCTTTTTTGGTTTGGTGAATTATCCCGTCTTTATGTTCAGGCGGCGAATAAATGGTGTAAAGCTTCATCTTTCCATTGTTGCCGTTTACGATGTTGTGTTTTGTGCCGGCCGGAATAACTACCGCGTAATCGTCTTTAATTTCGTGCTCTACGCCGTCTAAAATAGCCTTGCCTTGTCCTTCTTCAACCCGAATAAATTGGTCTAATTCATGCGTTTCTTCTCCAATTTCTTCTCCAGGCTGCAAACTCATTACCACCAGCTGGCTATTCTTGCCGGTATAAAGCACTTTTCTGAAATTTTCGTTTTCTTTAGTAGCTTCTTCAATGTTGGAAATATAACCTTTCATTTTTTTATGTAATTTTTTAAGGCTGTAAAATGTCTTCGGTTCTGCCATTGATTGAAATTTCAACGTTCTCCACTGTTGGAAATTGTTTTAAAGTTTCCCTAATTTCAGCCCGAATGGCAGCTACCCTGCAGGAACCTCCAACCTGAAACTCCAGCTCTTCGCTAAAATCAACTCTGGCTGTCCCGTCTTCAATAACTAAACTCTGAATTTTTACCCCTTCTTTGTTAAGGTTGGTGAAATACCCCATTGCTTTTTCATCCGAAGTCGGTCCTTTCAAAAGTTCTTCCAAAGCTGCCCTGGCTACTGCTTCTGTTTTTTCAATTGTTCTTTCAACTGGAAAAACCTTTTCACACAGAGCTTCCAAATTCTGTTCGGAATTTCCGAAAAAAACTTTTATAGTCATTGATTCTTTTTTTTCTTCAGACTCAACGGGAACAGGCAGAATATCTTCAGTTTCTTTTTGTTTCTGAACCGTAAAATAAACAGCGGCAAATATGAAAATAATAATTAAAGCAATTAGCGTGTTTCTCATAGTTCCTGTTTTTTTAATTTTCGACCTTTTATTTTTCTTCTTTAATCCTGCCATCATCTCCGTCTTCGTTACCTTCAAGTTTTTTGCTTGTTGTGAATTTCATTTTATTATTCTCCTTTTAATTGATAATGTTTCGACCTTTTTATTGAAAATCAGAAGCTTTTTTAAACCACTGCCCGTATTGGCATTCCTGGCTGTGCGGAGGCGGCGCAGTTTTGCCTAAAAGAAGAACCGCTTCTCTGAACAGTTGAGAAATGTCGGAAGGATCAGTTTCTATTTCCTGAATTTCTTTTCTGAAAGGCAGTCTGTCTTTAAAGCCGTTTTTCTTGTCAACTATATAAAAAGCCAGATATCCCTTTCTTGTGGTTGAAAAGCCGTTTTTTTCCAAAAGATAAGTATAAACGTCCATTTGTATCTGAAAACGATCGTAAATATTGGCCGTAGCGCTGCCCGTAGACTTATAATCCAATGGAGCTAATTTGCCGTCAGGAAATTCCAGAACATCGTCTACTGCGCCAAAAATAGTGGCTGCCAATTCAGCGTCGTAATAGCGAATTCCGCTGAAATTATTCCTCCACTGGTTAAGCAATTCCTGGTTTTGAAAAAGCTTGGCATTGATATTGTGCGCCAGCAGCAAGGGATGCTGTTTGCCGCTTTTCCTGTAACTGTCAAATTCTTCTTTCAAAAGAATATCCACCGCAGCGTTTAAAGCGTAAGGATAAGGCTGGGGTCTTCTGATTCTCATTCTTTTTTCCAGCCAAAAACAGCAAGGGCATTCCAGGTATAAATTCAACGAACTCGGAGAAAGCTGAATTTGCCTATTACTGTTGACTGGCATTGTTTTGATAATTTTTTAAAGCTAAATATTCATTTTGCGCTTTAAAAATAACGTCTTTAGTCTTGTTAGGTTCAGGAATCTCGCGAAAAACAAAATTTCTGAATCCCCCGGCAGTCTGGATATGAAGGTCTCCGTAGTGAAAAAAAGTTGGAAGAATTCCGCGAACTTCCACCGTTATGTCCTGAATCTTATCATGCGGAACCGTAGAAACCACTCTGTTAAAAAGCCCTTTAAGTTCGGTATGAATTGTTCTCTGATTTGTCACAATCCAGCTATCAAGATAATAGCGGGCTATGGCCACAAAAAGAAAAACCCAGCAAATTAAAAATAAAAGGGAAATGACAAAAAATAAAAATATGTGCAGACTGATATCAGAAAGCATTGGAAACAAATCCATTATCCATTCGGGCCAGGAAAGAGAAGAAGTGAAAAGCAGAACTATTGCCAAAACTGCTATTGCCGAAAAAAACACTACTGAAGGAAAAATCTCCCTTAGCAAAGATAGTTTATGCCGCCGCTTGATTAAATAAATTTTTTCATTCTCCCTAAATGTAATCATTGACCGAGCTTCAGCAGAAGCGAAGGTGGAAATGAAGCTTTAGCTTCATTGACTGTTATATTATATTATACCGATTTAAAATACTATTAAAAACAATAAAACAAGATTCAAGGCAATAATGACTCCGCTGCCAATCTCAAAAGCATTTAAAAATCTTTTAACATTTGCGTCGTCTTTTATTCCAAAACGCCTAAAATGATAAATAACAATCATTCCGATTAGAACGGAAAGCAAAATAACTAAAAAAGAAACTATGAAAAGAATTAAGCGAAACATTATTATTGCTGTTCCAATTTTTTCCTCTTGCTAAAACCGAATATATAAACAATTTCCAGTATTGCCAAAGTGTTAAGCAGTAAAATAGCAATAAACCATATCTTGTGGTTGTTTTTTGCCGCCCTCCATAAAGCTACTCCTTTCCAGGGAATAGTCCATAAAATCATTAGCAAAATAAACAAGGAAAACTTCATGCTTGAAAAAAGCTCTTCCATAAATAAATATTTTTAAATTTAACCTGAATGCGACCTTTTTAAATTAAAAATATACCGGCATTATTAATTCATCATCGTATTCGGGAAGACCGGAAGGATTGTCTTTTTCAAAAATCAAAATGCCTTTTTTTGTTTCAGGGTTTTCAAATTCCAATTCTGCTGAAAAAAGCACAAATTCTTTAGTCATCCAATCAGATTGAGCTGTTGCTGTTCCTGCGGCAACTAATTCCCCTTCGCTGTTCAATAACCTCACCGGAAAATCAGCTTCAAAAAACCAAGCCCCTCTTGCTTTTCCTTTGACAAGCAAAGGGCTGCTTACTTTTTGGTTAGGCCGAGGATTTTCAACTTGAATCAAATCAATTTTTTCCAGTTCGTTGCCAATATCCTCAATAAAAGTTTTTCCGTCCGGCATCCTGCATTGCCGCGGATAAGATTCTAAAATCGGATAACCAGCAGAAAGACAGTCCTCAAAAGAATCCACGCTTATCTCGGGCGCTTCAACAAATTCGCCGTTTAGGAAAAGAAAAACAACAAGAAAAACAATTATTAATACTCCGATAAAAATAAAAGGCTTCATTGAACTTTAACGATTTTATACTCTTTCTCGCCTTCCGGAGAGCTAACTTTAACAACGTCCCCGTTTTTTTTATTTAAAAGCGCTTTGCCCAGAGGAGAATTAAGAGATATTCTGCCCTGTAAAATATCTGCTTCTTCAGGTCCGACAATTTGGAATTTTTCTTGGCCTCCGCTTGGCTCTAAAAAAACAAAAGATCCTATTTGAACTTTATCGCCTTGTTTTTTCTGAATTACTTCGGCTTGAGCAATTATTTCTTTTAACTCTTTAATCCTTCCCTCAACAAAACCCTGCTCTTCTTTGGCAGCGTCGTAACCCGCATTCTCTCTTAAATCACCCTGGGAAATAGCTTCATTCAGTCTTTCCGAAACTTGTTTTCTTTTAACTTTCTCCAGATATTCCAACTCTTTTTTTAATTTCTCCAAACCTTCTAAAGTTAAAAATTTTTTCATAGCTTTTTAATAAAATTACTGATTGACCTGTCATAAGTCTTTTCTTCTTCTTTTGAGAAATAACAGGCTGGCAGTTCATTTTTTTTTAAATGATAACTTAGGCAATCGCAACACAAACCTTTTCTCGGACAACCGGAATAAGTACAGGGACAATTCTTTGAATTTTCTTCCTTTTTGCATTCCATAAAGCTGTTTTTTATTATAGCAAAAAAAATTTTGCTTTCAACAAGAAAAAAGAGCCTATTTTACAAACAACAGGCTCTTTTGCGGTTTTTATAAACTCAAACGAGCTTCCACCTTCTCGGCTAAACGAAACAGCTCTTTGCTTATAAGGTTATCTCTATACAAGAAACTATCCTTGTTTCCATAAAAACGAGCTTGAAACTTGATAATATCAGTTATTCTTAGCAAATATTCTGCCCTGTATGCAGAAGGCGCGATCGCTTTAATGAAAATATTTACGCGTTTTAAAGCAATCATTAAAAAATCGTAAAAAATATAACAAGGAATGCTTATTTCTTTTAAAATAGCCACTTCCTTGTAAAAGTAGCTTTCAAAACTCCTGATTTTATTATTAATGTAACTTCTGCTTTTATTTGGAGTTTCTTCCGAAACTTCAAAAGGCTCGGAACAAAAAGCGCCAAAACTTATTATTTTGTCCCTTTCAATTTGAGCCTCTCCTTCGCTGGCAAAAGGACCAAATTCAACTTTTCCTCCGTTTTCTCGAAAATAGTTGAATTTCCACATTTTACCCGCCTCCTCTCTTTTGTTAATGTGCTTTTTTATAATAAAAAATATGCAAAAAAAATCAAGGTTTTAAGCCAAAAGTCTAAAAATTTGGCTTGTCATAATTTAAAGTTCCACCTGAATATGATAAGCGGAAGGCACTTTTTCTTTAATTCTGTTCCTTACTCCGTCAATCAGTTCTTCAATCTCTTCTGTCATTAACCCTGAACTCGCATGAATTTCCAAATTGACAAGCAAGCGGTTTGAGCCTATAACCACGGCTTTTAAATCCAAAACTTCCTCTACTCCTTTAATTTCCAAAGCCGCTTCTTTTATTAATTTTTTCGTTTCTTCCGGAGCGCTGACGCCGATAATGAAATCTTTGACGTTTTTAAAAAGCCAAACCGAAAAAAAAGCCATTAAAGCGCCTATAATTACAGCTCCCAAGCCATCAAACCAAAGGTTGCCTGTTTTTTCAAAAAGAATAATAGCTGTTAATCCGAAACCGGCTGCCAGGGTTCCCATTAAATCCGAAGTAAAAGTTATTTTAGTTTCTAAAAAAGTTGACTCGGAAAAAGCCTTCTTTATTTTCCAAAAAGGCTTGCCTTCTAAAATTCTCCTGAAATTCAAGGAAAAAGCGTAAGCGTTGCTCAAAAAAGAAACTCCTAAAATAAAAAAAATGAAATAAATATTTTTAATCGGCTCGGGATTCATTAATTGCCGCAAGCCGAAATACAAAGACAAACCGACCAAAAGCAAAAACATAATCAGCGTGGAAAAAAGAGACCAGATATAAAGTTCGCGGCCAAAACCCAAAGGGTACTTTTTGGTTGGCAGTCGCTTTGAACGCTTCATTCCAATATAAGTCAAACCGTCAACAATTAAATCAGAAACACTCTGAAAAGTTTTAGCCAGCATAACCGCGCTGCCAGTAACAGCAGCTATCGCGCCGTTCAGCAAAATATCAACAATATCAACTTTAACGGAAGTTCTGACTACCTTTTCATCGGAAAGACGCGAGGAGGAAGATTGTTTTAAGCTTAAAGATTGCTGCATTAGTCAATTTTGTCATTTTTAGCTTTTTTTGTCTATTATTGATTCCTGTTGACAGCTTCCGCCAATGCTGTATAATTGATTTCAGACGATAAGTCGAATAGCTTAAATAGTCTTTGATTAAAATTAAAGTTCGTATTAAG
>CAZLAP010000049.1:0-14107 GCA_964557715.1 uncultured Candidatus Saccharibacteria bacterium | reverse complement strand
TTGCTGCATCAGGAGTAGGCTCTGCTAACAATGAAACAAACTACTTTGGTTCTTTGACCAAGGCAGCTGTTGTTAAATTCCAGGAAAAGTATGCTTCAGCAATTCTGACCCCGTTGGGATTGACCAGTGGAACAGGTTATGTTGGCGCTTCAACAAGAGCTAAATTAAACTCAATGTTGACAACCCCGGTAACTCCGGAACCAGTACCAGTGCCAGACGGAGAAGGCACTGAAGGAATTTTGACATCAAGCCTTTATGCTGTTCCATCAGACACAACCATTTATCGCGGAACATCAAACAATTCAGTTTACGGCATTGAATTAAAAGCCAGCAATTCTGACATCACTGTTAAAAGAATTACTTTGAACTTTGACGCAAGACCATGGCTTTATGTCAATCACGTTTCGCTTTATGACGGAAGCAACCCGATTGTCGGTGTTGACGCTGTTTCCAGCGCTTTTGAAGAAGCAACAATTGGCTCAAGTTATAATCTGCACTTGACTGGCTTGAATGTTAAAGTCAGCAAAGGAACCACTAAGGTTCTTACAGTTAAAGTTAACGTTCCTACAGCTACTGTTAGCACCGGAGCAGTTCAGATTCTTTTGCCCGCTGATGGCGCAAGAGGAGTTGACACTACCGGACTTCAACAGTACTCAGGCGCAGTTTTGGGTGCCAGGACATTTACTGTTTCCGGCGCAACCACAGGCGCGCTTGAAGTTGGCCTAAACTCCAGCACTCCTGCTGAAGGAGCTGCTATTCTTAGCGCTTCTTCAACAAAAGAAAATGTTGAATTAGCTAAGATTAATTTGACTGCGAAAATTAACGATATTTCCGTAAGCCAAATTATTCTTGCAGGCACTGATGGTACAAGCAACGGTATTGCCACAGTTGCTCCTGCAGTAAGGATTTATGACGGCGACACTTTGCTGCAAACAGCCACAGGAGCTGCGTCAATGACTTTCTCTTTGGCTACCAATCCGCTTAAGATTGCCAAAGACGCAACAAAGACTTTGACTGTTAAAGCTGATATTGCCAAACTTGCAGCTAGCTACACTACAGCTGGTGATTCTATTAGCGTTACTTTAACCGGTACTGCCACAAACATTACTGCTGAAGACGCTAATTACAACACTTTGACAAACAGTGAAATTTCCGGTACTGCTGTTGGCAAGACCATCCACTTTTACACCAAGGCTCCTGAACTGGTTTTATACAACACATCCATTACTCAGATTGAAGGTTCAGCGGTAGGTAAAAAAGCAGCCAGCGCTACAATCAGTTTGACTCTTGGCGCAATCGGCGGAGACATTTATATCAGGAAATATGACAGCACTACACCAGCTGATAGTGGCCTTTCAGCTACTAAGATAACAGCCGGAAATGGCGGAACTTTAGCCTACTCAATTAATTCAAGCGCAACGCCAAATGGTGCTATTGGTTGGGTGATTTACAGCGGCGAACAAAAGACCTTTACTGTTTCAGGCTATATTCCTGATGGCGGTAGCGCCGGAATGAACGGAATGTATATTGACAACATCAAGTGGAGCACTGCATCTACAGATACTGGTTGGGTAGACTGGAATTGGACCTCATTACAGCTTGGTCTTAGAACTACTCAGGTATACGTTACTGCGTAAGAATTGAAAAAATAATTTGCTTTTCCTTGTAAGCAAGCAAGAGCCCTCGGAGAAATCCGGGGGTTTTTGTTTTCTTTAAATTCTTTGCTATAATGAGAAACGCAAAACTTAAATTTTCATCGTGTTTAAAATTATTAAAACAAGAAAATTTTTAATTGTACTGTTTCTGCTATTTGCGCCTTTGCTGGTTGGCGCCCAGTCTTTGGGCAAGGAAGCCAATTTTAACATTGATCCTTCTTACGATTTGCAGGGTAGAAAAGAGGCAGGAGCAATTTTGCAGAAAACTACCAACCAGTTGTATTTTTACGTTGACAAGGATTGGTGGCAGAACCTTGATTCCGCAAAAAGGCAGAGCTTGGACGTAGAGCTTTACAATTTGGCCAGAGAGTTTGAAGAAAGAATTTATCCGAATTTGACTTCTGTTTTCGGTTCAGAGCCAAAGCCCGGCGTTGACGGGGATGAAAAGATTGCAATTTTGTTTCATCCGATGCCTTCTGAAATCGGCGGTTATTCCAATTCAGGCGACCTTTATTCAAGGTTGCAGAATCCGAAATCAAATGAAAGGGAGATGGTTTATCTGAACAGCAAATATCTTGGCAAGCCCGAAGCCAAAAGTTTTTTAGCCCATGAATTCGTTCATTTAATCACCGCCAACCAGAAAGATTTGTTGAGGAATGTGACCGAAGAAATATGGCTCAACGAAGCCAGGGCGGAATATTCTGCAACCTTGCTGGGTTATAACGATGTTTATAAGGAAAGCAATCTGGAAAAAAGAGTCAGGGACTTCTTAAGGAATCCCAAAGTTTCTTTGACCGAATGGCAGAACAGGAGCGAGGATTACGGGGCGGTTAATTTGTTTATTCAATATCTAATTGACCATTACGGAACAATAATATTGGTTGATTCTTTGAAATCAAACAGAACAGGCATTGAAAGCATTAATTACGCTCTGGCCAAGAACGGGTTTAGCGAGAATTTCTCTGAAATTTTCAGCAATTGGGCGATAACTCTTTTGGCCAATGATTGCGGTTTGGGCAAAAAATACTGTTATCTGAACGAACATCTTAAAGATTTCCGCATAACCCCTGTTTTTTATTATTTGCCTAAAACGCAAACTATTTTATCGGCTTATCACAGCGTTTCTTATTGGGCTTTGAATTGGCACAGATTTGTTGGCGGTGGCAACAATCTTGTTTTAAAATTTGACGGCCTGCCTTTGGTTGAGTTTAAAGTTCCTTATCTGCTTTGCGATTTTGACGATGGCTGTTCTGTCGGCTTTATTTCTTTGAATAAGGAGCAGAAAGGAGAAATAGCTTTTTCCGAATTCAGCGCAAAATACAGTTCGTTAACCATTATGCCTTTTGTTGTTGGCAAGACTTCCAGCTTTAATGGCGCAGAAAGCTCTTTTTCTTTTTCTTGGGAAGTTACTGTTCAGGGTAAAACAGAAGAAAAGGAAACTGAGCTGATAAGCCGGCTTTTAGCTCAGATAGAAGAATTAAAAAGGCAGATTGCCGAATACCAGTTGAAGATTAAGGCTATTTTGGCGGAAAGAGGCGAATTGGTTTTCTGCCAGGGATTTGACAATAATCTTTATTTCGGCATAACGAATTACGCAGAGGTCAGCTGTCTGCAGGAGTTTTTGAAAGCGCAGGGTTCTGAAATTTATCCCGAAGGCTTGATTACCGGCAACTTTTTGTCCTTGACCCGGCAGGCGGTTATTCGCTTTCAGGAAAAATACGCTGAAGAAATTTTAGCTCCTTTGGGATTAGACAAAGGCACGGGTTACGTCGGCCCGGCAACCAGGTCAAAATTAAATGAGCTATTGGGGAAATAGTAATTTTGTGTTATGATTAACTTGCATGGAAAAACAACTTTTATTGAGACAAAGTTTGTTTTGGGAAACAAATCCAGGAAAACTTGATAAAAAAAAAGACGCTGAATTTATCATCGGTCGGATTTTGGATTTCGGCAATTTAAAAGAATGGAAATCTATCAAGGATTTTTATGGTTTGGCCAGGATAAAAAAAGCTGCTAAAAAACATATTTTTTCTGACCCTCGCAGCGCTAAATTTTGGGCAATGATAATTGGCATTCAGGCAAAAAATTTACAATGCAGGAAGATGTTCTCACTAAAAAAACCGAGAGCGTTCTCAACGCGCTAAGCGTTTCCAATATCGTTAATAATTTTTATTTAGCTGGCGGAACAGCACTCTCTCTTTATTTAGGGCATCGTTTTTCCATTGACCTGGATTGGTTTGCCGAAGAGTTCAATTATGATGTTTCTTTTCGCAGACAGTTAGAAAAACTCGGCAAGTTAAGCATAGACAGCGAATCCGAAAAGACTTTTAACGGCATATTGGACGGAGTGAAAATTAGTTTTTTTGAATACCCTTATCGCTTAATAGCTCCTAAAAAATTATACAAAAATAATATTTTTTTGGCAGGCATCCCTGATATAGTGGCAATGAAAATGGAAGCAATTAGCAGCAGAGGTTCTTACAAAGATTTTATTGATATTTATTTTCTTTTGCAAAAATACTCTTTGGAAGAGCTTCTTGGCTTTGTTCATAAAAAATTTGCCAATGTTGAGTATAACGAAGCCCATCTTTTAAAAGCATTAACTTATTTTGAAGACGCTGAAGGCTCTGTAATGCCCCAGCTTATAAAAAAAGTGAGCTGGCGAAAGGTTGCCGGCGCAATTAAGCGCGAAGCAGAGATTTATTTGAAAAACTACGGCAAATAGAATTATAAGATTTAAAATTAAAAAAATATGGAAATTTTCTTTTTGGCCGGCTTTGCCGGAGGCGCAATCAGGGGCATTGTCGGCATTGTCAAATACGCTTTTTCCTACAAAGACGTTAAGATAAAATGGCTTTATTTCGGTTCTTTGACTTTTATTTCGGGCTTAATCGGTATGACTGCTGCCTGGATAATTCAGGATTTGGGAGTTTCTTTTGAGGGGGTGAAGGGCTTGTCTCCGGCCATTGCTTTGATTATCGGCTATGCTGGCGGAGATTTCTTGGAGAATATTTTCAAGGTTTTAATGAAAAAGCCTGTTTTGTTTGAAAAATAATTTACCTCAAGGTTTTTAAAAATTCCTCAACCGCTTCTTTTAAGGCGGGAGACAGTTCCAGGGCTTTTTGGATTGATTTTCCGGCATTTTCAAAGTCGCCCAGCTCGCGATAAACAATGGCCAAAGAGGCGTGATAATCGGGATTTTTTGGTTTGATTTTTATTAATTGCTGATAAATTTCCATTAGTTTGCGGTAATTTTCGTTTTTAGCGTAAGTAGCTGTTAGGGTTAAAAGAGAATTTTCTGAATTGACAGGGTATCCGAGTTTTTTAGCTGTTGCTATATTTTTTTCAAATTCTTCTTCCTCGTTCAAAAAAGCGTTGGACAAGGCCAGAATCCACCAGCAGTCTTTCATTTTTTCGTTTAAATTAACGCATTCCTCAGCTTTTTCTTTGGCTTTATCGTATTGTCCGGTTATTAAATTGTTTTTCGCCCATTCAACAAGAAATTCCTGGCGTTTGGGGCTTAATTTATGGGCAGTGGCAAAACTGTATTCAGCTTCTGTTTTCAGGTTTTGGAAAATTTCAGCGTTTGTTTCATTTTCCATCCAGAAATTAAGCAAACTGCCCAGAACAGCGTAATGGCTGCTGTGATAAGGCTGTATTTCAACAGCTTCTTTCATTAAGAAAGCGCTTCTTTTTACGAACTCCAGTTTCAATTCCGGAGCTTGCTCTCCGCATTTTTCCAGCATATCAACGTATTCTACTCTTAAATAAGCGCCTAAAAAGCTTTTTTTGGAAAGCGCTTTTTCCATTTTTTCCAAAGCCAAATCGCACCTTTTGCTTTTTACCAGCTTTTCAGCCAAGTTTATTTCTTTGTTAATTTGCAAAGGTTTCAGGTTAAAAGACCAGGCAAACCAGATTAAGACTATTAGAAGAAGAGCAAGAAGAGGCTTGCGCCATTTGGCAATTGTCGGATAAAGCCCTTTTAACGATGTTTCCTTAGCAGAATAAATCAAATGCAGGGAAAAGCCAATTAGCAAAAACGAAATAAGGTAGGATGAAAAAGCGTCAAAACTGAATATATTGGCTGTTAAATAGCCGATAAAGGTTGCCTGGATTCCGTGGCAGATTAAAGCTTTTTCAGGATTTTTCTTTTTTAATTTCTGCAGCTGTTTTAACAAAACTGCAAAAAGCAAAAGATAGATTGTTAAAGCCGGCAGGCCGGCAGTTATGCCGATGTCAAAGATGAAATTGTGGGCTCTGTCCCACCAGCTGGTGATTCCATGCGGAGCTGTTTCAATTTTAGGCAAGGAAGGGTCGTAATGCTTGTCAAAGCCAACGGCAAAGTTTTCCGGGCCAAAGCCTAAAATAGGTTTATCTTTTAAGGCCTGCCAGCTTATTTTCCAGCCGGAAATTCTTGGGGTTTGCAGGGCTTTTTCCATTGAAAGTCGGTTAATAGCTCCTTTCAGGGTTTTGTTTTCCTGAATGAATTCTGGAAGCTGGGAGCAGGTATTAACAAAATAAAACCCAAAGAGCGCCAAGATTAAAAAGATTGCCGCTGAAATTTTGATTGTTGTTATTTTTTTCGGCAAGAAAAACAAAAACCATAAAAAACCAAGAAACAATCCAAGATAAGCTGCCCGGGAATAGGTCAGGAAGATAGCAAAGATAAATAAAAAGAGAGCTGAAAAATAGAATATTTTTTTAGCACTCTTATTTTCTTTTATGCCAAAAGACAAGGTTAAAAAGCTTAAAAGCAAAAGGTAAATTGCCAGCATTATAGGATTGCCTAAACTGGCAGGCGGTCGGATCGTGTAGCTAATGAAAATATCACTAAACCAGCCCTGCCACTGGACAATAGCAATAAAGGAAACCAAAATTCCGATAAAAATAGCAAAATCCCATATTTTTTTCCAACCCTTTTCTTTTAAAATCAAAAAAGCCAAAATGGCAAAGATGATGTAAAAGGCGAAATTCATAAATCCGCCTGAACGGTAAGGATTACCCCACAAGCTGTAATTCGGGTCAAGGGAAAAAACTGTTGCCAGGAGGTTTATGGCTAAAAGGGAAATTAAAAGCCAGAAAACTAAATTTTTTTTGGAAAATAAAAAAGACAGCTTTTCTGAGATTTCCGGGTTTTTTTGCCGGTCTTTGTTCAAAATAAACTGCCAAAGGAAAAGAAAAATCAAAACAGATAAAATTATCCTGAAGGCAATGGTTTTACCCCAGTCTGTTGGCGTAAACCAAGGCGGCAAATTCAGCAGGGTGAGTGACAAAATCAGGCAAAAGCCTATTAAATAAGCGTATTTTGAGCGATTGAAACTCATATTATTAAATGATAAGATAAAATAGATTTTAAATCCACACCATTAGTGATTTTTCAAATTTTGTATTTAATTTTAAGCATAGTTGTAACACAATCTTAAATCTACGTTTATGAAGATTTTAATAACAGGAGGGGCAGGATTTATTGGAAGTCACTTGGTGGACAGGTTAATAAGTGAAGGCCATAAAGTGGTGATTGTTGATAATTTGTCTACTGGCAAAAAAGAGAATTTAAATAAAAAAGCAAAATTTTATAAAATTGATATTCGCTCGCCGAAGATAGACCAGGTTTTTAAAAAAGAAAAACCAGAAATTGTTTTTCATTTGGCTGCTCAAATTGATGTTAGGAAATCAGTGGAGGATCCAACAGAAGACGCCAAGATTAACATTGTGGGTTCTCTAAATGTATTGGAAAATTGCAGGAAGTGCAAAATCAAGAAAATTATTTTCACTTCTACCGGTGGCGCCATTTACGGAGAAGCGAAAATGGTTCCCACTCCTGAAACTTATTCAGAGTATCCTCTTTCTCCATATGGTATCGAGAAATTAGCGATTGATAAGTATCTAAATTACTATCGTCAAGTTTTTGGCTTACCTTTTATTTCTTTGAGATTTGCTAATATCTATGGGCCTCGTCAAAACTCAAAAGGGGAAGCCGGGGTAGTAGCTATTTTTTGTAATAAAATGCTTTCGGGCGAACAACCTATCATTAATGGCGATGGAAAGCAAAAAAGAGATTTCGTTTTTGTCGGCGATGTAATTCAAGCAGCTGTTTTAGCGATGGGAAGTAAAAGAGTTGGTATTTACAATATTGGAACCGCTAAGGAAACGAATATCAATATTATTTTTAGGGAGTTGAAAAAACTAACTGGTTCTGACTGCAAAGAGATCCATGTTCCGGCTAAGCCTGGCGAACAAAGAAGAAGTTGCTTAGATTACTTAAAGGCAAAAAAAGAGCTTAGTTGGCAGCCAAAACATGATTTGAAGAAGGGTCTAAAAGAAACAGTAGGATGGTTTATGGGTTTATGAATATTAGAAACTTTACCGATATTAAATCGTTATTATTCTATAATAGGACAACCAAGCAGACGATTTTTAAAAATGTTTTTTGGTTAGCCGTAGCCGAGGGGATAAGTAGACTTCTAAAACTGCTTTTGATTATTTATGTCGCTCGAATATTGGGAGCTACCGAATATGGAAAATTTTCTTTCGCCTTAGCTTTCGTTTCTCTATTTGTTGTTTTTTCCAATTTTGGGCTATCCCACATTATAACTCGCGAGTTTTCTCGGGAGAAAGAAAAAGAAAGAGAATTTTCTTCTATATTTACTTTAAAAATCCTATTAAGCATAGGAGCTTTAATCTTAGTACTAGTTGGTTCATTTTTTATCACTGCCGATTTTATTATTCAAAAAGCGATCTGGATTTTAGCGGTTTGTATTTTGATTGATAGTTTCCTAGAAATTATTTATGCTTTCCTGAGAGCCCGCCAGCAGATGCAACATGAAGCTTGGGCAAAGATTTTGCAATCGATAGTAGTAACCAGCGCTGGATTTTTTGCAATTTTAAATTTTCCCTCAATTCAAAATTTAAGTTATAGCTATTTGCTTGCCAGCTTGATTGCTTTGATTTTTGTTTTGATATTTTTTCATTTCAAAATTTATAATTTATGCTTTAGCTGGGATAAACACGTCTGGCAAAAATTTTTAGCGATGTCTTGGCCCTTGGGGTTTATTGCAGTCTTCGCCACTATTTATAATCAAATAGATTCGGTGATGATGAGTTACTGGGGTCAGATCACTGAAACTGGCTGGTATAACGCTGCCTATAGAGTCGCCAACGTCTCCTTGCTCCCTGGCGCTTTTATTGCCATAAGTTTTTATCCAGCCTTAAGCATTGCTTTTAAAGAATCAAAAGAGAGACTACAGATGATTTGGGATTATAGGATAGGAATAGCAATTTTAATAGCTGTTCCCCTAATGGCCGGAGGACTAGTTCTTGCTCCGAGAATTATTGATTTCATATATGGTCAAGATTTTTACCCTTCCATATTTGCTTTTCAAATTTTAATAGTGGTAGCTGGGATTATGATTCTTATCGGTGGGTTATCTCATATCTTAATCGTATCAAATCAGCAAAAGAAGAATTTTTGGCTTACCGGCTCGGGGGCTATAGTAAATATCGTCTTGAATTCAATTCTGATTCCCGAATACAGTTTATACGGTGCTGCGACCGCTACTCTTGTTACAATGTTTCTAATGTTTATTTTTTATTTCATCTCCGTGTCTGAATTTACTTCAGTTAAGCCCCTGAACCTGAAAATTTCATTCTTCCTTCTTAGCGCCGTTTTGTCCATCATTCCGATGTGTTTTATAATTTTTCGTCTTCTACCACTCAATTTCAGTGTCCTGTTTATTATTTCCATTGGGATGATGATTTATTTAGTTTTTATTTTTATATTTAGCAAGATTTTTAAACTAAAATTAATATAATTTGTTTTAGATATTAAAGTAAAATGGCAAAAATTCTTTTTTCTGATATTGATGGCACTTTAGCTTATAAAGAGTGTTTGCTCGATGGTGTTCAGATAAGTGGTGAAAATGTTTTTATCCATAGAGAAATCCAGAGCCTCCTAGCGGAGATTAAGAAAAAAATTCCTGTTATTTTAATCTCTGGGAGAAGAATGTCAAGCTATCTTAGGGTAAAAAAATTTATCCCCCATAGTGCTGCGATTTTAGAACATGGCGGATTGATTTGCAACGATGAACTGATTTTTTCTAAATGGAAAAAGGTGCTAGGTTCAGACTATTTTAGAGAGGAGGGGCGTTTATGGAAGTTTGCAAATAAACTTAGAAAAAAAGGATTTTATATCGATAGAAAGGGCAGAGAAGTTTCCTTTAGAATCCAATTGACAGAGTCTAATAAAATCTTACCGATTAGCCTTAGAAGAGAGGTGGCAAGAAGTCTCCCTGATTGGCTTAGAGCGATTAACAATGAAAAAATGATGGATATAATTCCGACAAGCTCAGGAAAGCTTAATGCCGCTTCTTTTTATCTTCGGGAGAAAAAAATTGACATTAACGATGCAATTTTTATCGGTAATGACGAGTCTGATTTAGAACTTTTGGGTGTCGTTGGAAAGGCCATAATCTCCGGAAACGCCTCTAAAAAAATTATTCCGGCCATAAAAGCCGAGAGGAAAGACGTCTTTCTTGCCGATAGCGGACATAAGGGGATTATCAAGACTCTCGAGGAAATTAAGAAAAAATTAATAGATTAATAGATATGAGAGCGATTTTAATTGTTTTAGACGGAATAGGGGTTGGTCGTCTCTCAGACGCCAGTCATTATAGAGGCATCAATCCTAATACTCTGTCGCATAGCATTGGCAACAGGTTAGACGCCTTACCGTTTTTGAGTAAGTTCGGCTTTTCTTATTTTTTAAATAGAAATAATTATTTTGGGGAGAAAGTATTGGTTGGCAAATTGAGGCCCATTACTAAGGACAATGACAGTGGTCCGATTCATTGGGAAATGATGGGAATTAAAAGAAAAGGAAGACTCCCTCTTTATCCAAAAGGGGTTCCCAATGGCATAGTCAGAGATTTAGAGAAAAGAACTGGGTATAAATTCATCGGCAATGTTATGGTTAAGGAGGGTAGGATTCTTAAAAAATTAAGAATTCAACACGAAAGTAATGCCCACCCAATTCTTTATACCACCACAGACAGCGTTATTCAGGTTGCCGCAATGAAAAAACATGTTCCAATAAAAGATCTATACGTGATTTGTGAAACTTTGAGGGAATTATTGCCGGCGGCTGGAAGAATAATTGCTAAGCCATTTATTCTAAACAAGGACAAAGAATATGAAAGAGATAGTAAGAACAGGAAGGATTACATGCTAAATCCCCCCCATCGAAAGTTTTTGCTTCCCAAATTGCAAGAAAAGAAAATTCCCACTATTGGAATAGGGAAAATAGGAGATTTTTTTCAGGGGATAGGAATTTCAAGGGGAATAAAAACAGGTTCAAATTTAGAGGGGATAGAGGCAACGATTAGTACGCTCCAAAGTCTAAAAAAAGGATTAATTTTTACTAATTTGGTTGATTTTGATATGATGGGTCATAGTAACAATAAGGAAGGGATGTTTGATCTTTTAAGGCAGTTTGATAGAAAGCTGCCTTCTATTATCAAGAGGATGAATGAAGACGATTTACTTATTCTCACTTCCGATCATGGTTGCGACCCCACTCAAAGCACGAAAACCCACACTAGGGAATATGGTCTTTTGGTCTGCTATCAAAAGAAGTTGAAAGAGTATCGAGATATGGGATCAGAATTGTTTTTTGTCGACATTGCCACCACCTTAGCGGATTATTTTAATGTAGATTTTAAGCCTGGAAACCTTTTTTATAAATTTTCTAACAACTAGAATGAAAGCAATCATCCTAGCCGCTGGCCGAAATAAAAATATACATTTTAAAAAACCGAAATGCTTACTTCCTTTCGGCGGAATTACTATTCTGGAGAATCAAATTAATTTGTTGAATCTCTGTGGAATTAAAAAGGAAGACATTATTTTAGTGATAGGCGATGATGGAGAAGAGTGGAATAACAAAAATAAAAAGGAGATTAAAAATATACATCCCAATATTGTAATTAATAAAAAAAATACAGAGACTAAAAATAGCTTTAGTCTTTTTCTGGCAATCAAAAATTTAAATGAAGACATAATAGCCATTGACGGAGACGTTGCTCTTAAAGAAGAAATCATGAGAGATCTCTTGGGGGCAAAAGAAAAAAATATTATCGTAAGCAGAGTTGCTTATAGTATTTCGGAAAAAGGGGGAAGGTTAGAGGTAAAAGGCAATAAGGTCAGAGCAGCGGGAGAATTTTTACAACCCGATTATTATCCTTGGTATATTTATAGCGGAATAATTAAATTGGACAAGAAAACAGCGAGAGACTTATTATTGTTTCTTAAGCGAAATCCAAAAAGAGATGTTGTTGATAATATAAATAATCTCCTTGGGAAACATGATTTTTATAATTTAGACTATTCCCCTGGTGGAGTCAACGGCGAGGCAAGGGAAGGCGATAAGCTTATAGGTGGTTCCTATGCTAAGCTTCAAAAACTAACAATTGTCCGGAAAGAAGCAAGGGGAAGGGGGTGGGAGAAAATAGCTAACGAAGTTAAATGGATAAAAGATCTTCCAGGAGATATTAAGTACAAATTTACAAATATTAGACATTTCAAAATTGGTGATGATTATGTATGGTTTGAAATGGAATACTATAATCTTCCCTGCCTTCGAGAATTACTTCTCAAGGGAAAGATACGGGCTAAAAAGGCCTTGGAATTACTTGAAGGAGTCTTGGATTTTATGTTTGAGGATGTTTACGTGCGTAAAACGAAGAAAAATAAAGGTGGCTGGGTGTGGAATAAGCATATCGCTAGGGTTAACTATCGGCTTCTTCAAACGAAACAAGAAGCTCCTATTTTTGATAAGATCATGAGCGCTGAGAAAATTATTTTAAACAATAAAGAATACCAAAATACACCTTTCCTGATAAAAGAAATTTGCGAAAGACCGTCTCTTCTGCGAGGAATAGAACCTGGAAACCTTCGGATGATTCACGGAGATTTACATTCTCAAAATATTCTTGTTTCTCTTGACGACCCTCAAAAATTTATTTTAGCAGATCCAAGGGGGGAGCTTTTGGGTGGCGATCTCTATTATGACATGGGGAAGTTATGGCATTCGTTCAATGGTTTGTATGACTTTCTTCATACCAATATGTTCAATTTAAAATTTCAAGTTCTTGATGGTGTTGTTCGAGCAAATTTAACGTATAATTCTCCAAAGATCGTTAGAGAATATAAAAAAATAAAAAAAGAACTCCCTAGGATGTTGAAAAAATATCCTTTAATAAAACAGGATGCCGATTGGGAGTTGAAAACTCTATTCGCCGAGGCCATGCATTTTAACAGCGTAATGCCGTTTCATTTACAGAAAGACAAGAAGGAAGATAGGGCGATTGCTATGTATCTAATCGGGGTAAAATTACTTAATGAATTTTTTGAAAAATTTAAAATTAAAAGAATACCCAAAGAAAAGGAATTAATAAACGTTAACTCTAATAAAGATTACCTTGATCTTCTAGAAAGTAAGAATCTTCAAGTATGAAATATCTTATTCTAGCGGCGGGTATAGGTAAAAGACTTATTCCTTTGACGAACAAGACCCCAAAATGTCTTTTGAAGATTGATCAAAAGCCCATTGTTGAACATATTTTGAAAACGATAGACCCACTGAATAGGGTTGATAAATTTATCGTAACGGGTAGGGAGGGGAGTTGTTGGAATAGAGAAAATTATAGGCAATTAAAGGCGTATCCCCTTAGGATAATCTATAATTCTAAGAATATCCGACTGGAAAATGCTTATTCCCTATTGCTTGGTCTTAAGAAAATAGGAATGGGGCCGGTAATTATTGTGGATGGAGATATTCTTTTTAAGAAAAAAATATTTGTTAAGTTATTAAATTCAAAATACGAAAACGTCTTGTTGTCGAGGCCCATGCAAAGCCCAAAAGAGAAGGGGGGAAGGATAAGGGTAGGATCTGGCAGTAAAGTAATTGAGATTGGAGAATCGGTCTCGGGGAAATCATCGTCATATATTTATTCTGGAATGGCAAAGATTGGGAAAGAATTAGCTTTTTATTTTATAAAAAACCTTCACAGACATAAAAAAATAGTGGACGCGTTGAATGAGGCCTGTAAATTATTTGATATTTATAATTTAAGTTTTCGGGGTAGTCAAAATTGGATAAACGTTAACAGTATTGAGGCATTAAAAAAGGCGCGTGAAATATATGGTAAAAAAGAGTAAGAAAATATTAATTTTAGGTTCTTCTGGAAGGATTGGAAGAGACTTGTATAAATTGTTTTCTCGGGATTTTCAGGTAAAGGGCACGTATTTGAGTGAGACGGATAAAAAATTTGGTGATTATAAACTTGACGTCTTGAATCTAAGCGAGTTGGAAAGATGCATCAAAAAATACAAGCCGGAATTTATCATTAACTCTATTGGGATTGCCTCGCCTGAGATATGTGAGAGGAATAAAGAGT
>CAZLAP010000048.1:0-13622 GCA_964557715.1 uncultured Candidatus Saccharibacteria bacterium | reverse complement strand
CTGGTTCTGGTAATGCTGCAAAAAGCCACATTTTGGGCCCATTCCGGAACGGGAAGATGCTTTGCCAAATGGCAAATGCCCAGCTTCTCAGGCAACAACGAAAGTATAAATCTATTTTTTTTCATATGTTTTGAATTAATGATTATCCAGGCGGAGGAGGTGGGATTCGAACCCACGGGCCTCTTGCGAAGCACGGCTTTCCAAGCCGTTGGAATAAACCGCTATCCGACTCCTCCTTATTAAATTTTCATCCCCCGAAGAGCCTTTATTCTTTCTTCTGCTGGCGGATGAGTCATAAACAACTTATGAAGCCAGGATTTTTTTTCCTTACCCTTAAAAGGACTGGCAATATAAAGATGGGCAATTGCGCTATTGGCTGTTTTTAATGTCGTATTGTCAGCTGAAATCTTTTCAAGCGCTCTGGCCAATCCTTCAGGATACCTGGTTAAAAGAGCAGCTGAAGAATCAGCCAAAAATTCTCTCTTTCTGGAAATTGCCAGTTTTATCAATTGGGCAAAAATCGGCGCCAAAATTGCCAAAGCCAAAGCTACCAATATCATAATAAGCTTTACTTGCCCTCCTTCGCGATTCCTTCCGCCGATACCTCCCCAAAAAGCTATCCTGAAGAAAAAATCGGTCAAAATAACGATAAACCCGACCAAAACCACAACAATTGTCTGCAAAAGCATATCTTTGTTGCCGATATGGGAAAGTTCGTGCGCTATCACTCCTTCCAGCTCCGCTCTTTCCAGCTTTTCCAAAAGTCCTCTGGTTACAGCCACTACGGCATGCTTGGCATTGCGGCCAGTGGCAAAAGCATTTGGCTGTCCTGAATTAATAATAAAGATTCTTGGCAAAGTAAGTCCGGCAGTTATGCAAAGATTTTCAACCAGCCTGTACAATTCCGGATTATCTTGCTTTTTAATCGGCTTGGCTTTGCTGAAGGCCAAAATAATTTTATCCGAATACCAGTAAGAAAAAAAATTCAAAACTATGCTTAAAATTACGGCAAAATACAAAATCGCTGAATTCTGCAAAAAATAAGAAATAACCCAGCCAACAGCAATAATCAAAAGAAAAAAGAAAAACAAGTAAAACCAAGTTTTGCGAATGTTTGATTCGGCTTGCCTGTAAAGATTCATTTTTTATCAATTAAAAATACGCGACTATAAAATTTTATCCTTCATTGTCTAAAATTTGACCTGAGGGACTTCCCTGACAGCTGACTCTTTTGCCTCAAAGAAGTCCATTTTAATAAATCTGAAAATGCGAGCAGCTATATTTGCCGGAAAGACTTCAATTTTAGTGTTCAAATCCCTGACATTGGTATTGTAAAAACGCCTGGCTGCCTGAATCTTGTCCTCGGCATCGCGAAGCTCTCTTTGTAATTCAAGGAAATTATTAGAAGCTTTTAAGTCAGGGTAGTTTTCAGCAACGGCAAAAAGAGATTTCAGGGTTGAAGAAAGCATATTTTCCGCTTCGGAATGCTCTTTTGTTGTTTGTGCGCCCATTGCCCGGCTCCTGGCTTCCGTTACTTTCTCAAAAACCCCTTTTTCATGAGCTGCATATCCTTTAACCGCTTCAACCAAATTGGGAATCAAATTGTATCTTCTTTTTAGCTGAACATCTATATCTGACCAGGCTTCCTTGGCTCTGTTTTTTAAAGTAATCAAACGGTTAAAAGTAAAAATCAGCCAAAGGATTATTAGGCCTGCGATTATTAAAATAATCTGAGTTAAAGACATAATGTTTTATTTTAATTTTTTCTCTATTGACCTTTGTTCCTCTTTTAATTATAAAACAATCCCAACTTTTAGCAAGCTTGTGCTTCCTCCGAGGAAGCACAATTTAAAAATACACGGGTAAAACCCGTGTATTTTTAAATTTTCCAATAGTCTTTCTAATATTCTCCTCCCATTGGCGGCATTACCGGGCCAGCTTTCTTTTCTTCCGGCTTTTCCGCAACAACGCATTCTGTGGTCAAAAACATAGAAGCGGCTGAAGAAGCGTTCTGGAGAGCGCTTCTGACAACCTTAGCCGGGTCAACAATGCCGGACTGCATTAAATCCTGATATTCCATTATCTGGGCGTTAAAACCGAAATTTTCTTTTCCTTCTTTTACTTTCTGCACAACCACGGCTCCGTCTATGCCCGCATTCTGGGCTATCTGGCGAATCGGCTCTTCAAGGGACCTTTTTAAAATGTTAAGTCCGGTTAATTCGTCGCCTTCAAATTTCAATTCATCCAAAGCAATAATCGCCCTTACCAAAGCCACGCCGCCGCCAGGCACTATTCCTTCCTCCACAGCTGCTCTGGTGGCTGCCAAAGCGTCTTCGGTTTTATGCTGCTTGGCTTTCTGCTCAACCTCGGTAGCTGCTCCCACTTTGATCACCGCCACGCCGCCAGCCAGCTTGGCCAGCCTTTCCTGCAGTTTTTCCTTGTCAAATTCCGATTCAGTGACTTCCAGTTCTTTTTTAATCTGCTTGATTCTGGCGTCAATTTTTTCCTTTTCTCCTTTTCCTTCAACAACAGTGGTGTTTTCTTTTGTTGCCACTACTCTCCTGGCTTGGCCTAATTGCTTTAATTCAATGTTTTCAAGTTTCAGCCCCACTTCTTCGGAAACAACTTCAGCGCCGGTTACAACCGCAATATCCTCCAGCATTTCTTTTCGCCTGTCGCCAAAGCCGGGAGCTTTCACTGCCAAAGCGCTAAATATTCCCCTGAGCTTATTAACCACTAAAGTGGCCAAAGCCTCTCCTTCCACTTCGTCGGCAATGATAACCAGCTCTTTTTTACCAGTCTGGGCAACTTTTTCCAAGACAGGCAGAATTTCCGCTATGGAAGAAATTTTCCTGTCAGTAATTAAAATATAAGGGTCCTCAAAAACAGATTCCATTCTTTCGCTGTCCGTAACCATATAAGGAGAAATATATCCTTTGTCAAATTGCAACCCTTTGACGATTTCTTTTTGGATGCCGAATGTTTTTGATTCTTCAACGGTAATAACGCCGTCTTTGCCGACATCCTGCATTACTTCGGCAATCAAACTGCCAAGTTCTTTATCTTCGGCAGAAATAGTGGCAACCTGAGCCATTTCTTCTTTAGTGGTAATTTTTTTTGAAATTCTTTTTAAAGATTCAACTACTTTTTCCACTCCTTTTTCAATTCCTTTTCTTATAGCTAAGGGATTGGCGCCGGCAGTTACGTTTTTAAGCCCTTCCGTGATTATTGACTGGGCTAAGACTACTGCAGTAGTTGTGCCGTCTCCGGCAATATCGTTGGTCTTTTCAGCCACTTCCTTAACAATCTCTGCTCCCAGATTTTCCGTCTTATCTTCCAGCTCAACTTCTTTGGCAATGGAAACTCCGTCATTGGTGATTGTAGGAGAGCCGAAACCTTTGTCCAAAACAACATTCCTTCCTTTCGGCCCTAAGGTTACTTTAACCGCGTTAGCCAGCTTATCAACTCCTGATTTTAGTTTTTTCCGAGCTTCCTCGGAATATTTTATTTCTTTCGCCATAATTTTTAAAATTTAATTTTCAGATTCTTAATTTATTCTGCAATTATCGCCAAAATATCTTCTTCTTTGGCGATTAAATATTCCTTGTTGTCAACCTTGATTTCGTTTGGTCCGTATTTGGTGAACAAAACCCTGTCCCCTGCTTTTACTTCAAGCGGAAAACGGTTTCCTTTTTTGTCTTTTTTGCCCGGACCAACGGCGATAATTTTACCCTGCTCCGGCCTTTCTTTTTCCGCTGTATCCGGAAGCAAGATTCCGGTTTTGGTTTTCTCTTCCTCTTTAATCGGCTCGATTAAAATGTGGTCTGATATTGGCTTTATTTTCATATTGAATTTTTATCTATAAGTTTATAAAATTAAATTTCACAGGCAAACAAAGGTTAAATGAAAACTTGAGCTTCGCTGCCTTTGTTTAACAGTTGCGACCTTTTTCAATAAATATCACTCAACTTGATTGAGTGCTAATTTCTACTTTTTAATGGTAATCGGAACAAGAACCTTTGTCAAGGGCAAATTTTCCTGTTGTGCTTCCTCCGAGGAAGCACAACAGGAAGCACAAGGATTACTTGCCTTTTATTAAATCAACCAGCAGTCTTTTTGACAATTTTTTTCTTAATCTCCAAGAATTTCCAAAACGGGCGTAGGCAGCCCAGGATTGCAAGGACTGAGGCTTCCGACGAGTTTTAATCCTTTTAACAAATCTTCTGACAGTGCTTTTTCGTAAAAGCCGATGGGTGCCGAAAATTTGATAGCCGAGGAAATCTACTCCTTTTTCCACGGGAAAAATATTGGCTTTCTTCGGATGGAGTTCTAGGTTTAATTTATTTCTCAAAAACTCTCTTATTCCCTCTTTGACTCGGTGAAGTTCTTTTTTATCAAAGCCCAAAACTAAAAAATCATCCATATAACGAATGTAATATTTTGCGCGTAATTTGTGTTTTGCAAATTGGTCTAACTTGTTTAGATAAATATTGGCAAAAAGCTGGCTGGTTAAGTTGCCGATGGGAATGCCTGTACCCGGTTTTTCTTCGCTGGAATCCAGAATTTTCTTTATCAACCAAAGCGCTTTCTTATCGGCAATTTTCTTTTTAATCATCCTCAAAAGAACCTCATGGTTTATGTTTTCAAAATATTTTGAAACATCGCACTTCAAGCAGAAAATCTTTGGGCTGGTAACCCCCTCCCCGCAGGGTTTAGCGCTCAATTTTAAAAATCGTTCCAGTCTTTTTATCGCCTTGTGGGTTCCTTTCTTTTTTCGGCAAGCGTAACTGTCAAAAATAAAGCCCCTGTCAAACAGGCCATTGATTACGTTACATAAAGCGTGGTGAATTACTCTGTCTGAAAACGGAGGCGCTTTGATTCGGCGTTTTTTGAAATCGCGAACAACAAACTCACGGTAATTTCCGTGGCAATAGGTTTGGCCTTGAAGCTCTTGCTGTATTTTTAACAAATTATCCTCTAATCTGTAGCTAAACTCCAGGGTGTTGCTTCGATAACGCTTGCATTTTCTGGCTTTCAAGTAAGCTGAGTGTAAATTTTTAAGAGAGCAGATTTTATCAAATAAATTTTTGTGTTTTTTCATGAGGCTTATTGGCCCGAGACAGAGATTTTCCGCAAAGGTCTCTCCGGCCGGCCTTTCACTGTCTCGGGGTAAAAGCCTAATATTTTCCCTATGGCTTTTGCCATTTTGGGAAGGAATTAAATCCGTAGTTTTCTTGGCACGGACTTGTTCTCGGCCGAATTTCGGTACGGAAACTTCGTTCTGGCCAAATAATAGAAAAATACCGGGAGCAACGGAAACCAATGTTCGTGTTCGTGTTCCCAAGAGTGTTGTTCAGATTCAGCGAGAAAGCACCAGCGTTCACCCCATTGTTCCAATCGCCGCCACGCAGGAAAGCGCGGGGTGTTTCTGATTTAATCCCCTCTGCGCAAAAGAGACGCAGAAGTAAAATCGTTTAAACAAGCTTACTTCTGCGCCTTATTGTCTGCCTTTTCGGCAGACATTGATCCAACCGCCAAGCATTTCGCCTATTTCATTTATCTTTTCAGCAGCAAAACCGTATTGACGAACGCTAATAAATCTTAAATCTTTTGATAGTCGTATTAAAATTCTTAACTTATCCAGCTCCACACTTATCTGTTTTAGATGGGGAATTTTATCTCTTTCTTGATTCGTCTCAATGATGCCTTCTAAAATCTTTAAAACCGTGTTTTCAATGCGCTGACCCAAAACGAACCTTTGGGATTTGGGGAATTTGTTTACTGTCGGGTAGAGCCACAAAATCAGTTCGTAGGTCTTTTCAAAAATTGTCAGGTTTCGGAGCATTTTTAAAATTTTTCCAGATTACCAAATTGCTACGAAACTACCGGGAGCAACGGAAGCCAATGCCCGTGCTCGTGCGCCCAAGAGTGCTGACCAGATTCAGCGAGAAAGCACCAGCGCGCACCCCATAGCCCCAATCGCCGCCACGCAGGAAAGCGCGGGGAGTGGTACTTGTATCATTTGCATCTGAATAATGATAAATTCTTCCTACGCCTTGTGTTCCTCCCCAGCTAGGATTAGATGATTGAGTATTGTCATATTGCAAAGAATTTCCTTGTTTGTAATAAGATAAATAGCGTGCAAGGTCCTCGGAATGATATCCGCTCCATCCCCACTCTAATCCTCCTTCTGCTACTGGTTGATCTTTACGCATAATGGTGTTGTCTGTCCAATTCCAGACATTTCCTGCCATATCCCAGATTTCCTCTCCGTTGGAAAGAACGTGCACTCTCTTGTTTCTGCCGTTAACAAGGCAGTTTACTCCGTCTGTTTCTCCGTCAAGAACAACATTGGAACCGCAAGAAGCTGAGTCGTTGAGGTTGACGTTGCCACGAAAAAGGCCTCCTCCCGCGGCAACGGTTGAGCCGATTACTCCGTCAGCCCAATTGGCTGACTGAGCCTCAATGTTTCTGACTATGGTCATCCACTGGGCATTGGTGATAAGATTAGCTCCTATCGCTTGACAGGCTTGTTTGGCGTTAAATTCAGTGGTATGACTTTGGCTAATACTTCTCCAAGGATAGCCCTCAGCAATAGAGCGGGCTTCGTACCTTGTTTGATCTGCTTTTCCAGCCCAGTGAGCAGTGCAGTCGGGATCATCACATCCAAAAGCCTTCACCTGGTTTTCCTGAGTGTCCCAAGCTTTTGCCTCCCACTTCATAACGCAAAAATCCTTTGTGCCGTACATAGGATTGCCGGGAACCGGAATATATCCTTCGGGACAGGAGATTTCTTTGAGTCCCTGAATCACTGCTATTCTTGTTCCGTCATGGTCTCTGGCTATATAATAGCCTGTGCCGGAAGAATCAGCTGATCTCCTTGGGTCAAAAGGAATAACTCTTGCATAGTTCGGAACGAGAACGGAAAGATTTGCCATTCCATCGCAAGAAACAGAATCTCCTTCTTCAGCATCCCCTGTATTGCAGATCTCTTGCATAAGAACATCTATTTCAACAGGCAAGGCTCCTTTATTGTCTGCCTGATAGGATAAGATGGCTTGTTCAAGCGAATGGGCGTGAGATTCTCTTGTCGCGTTTCTTGCTTCGGCAAACTGCCTGCCGGGATTTATGATAATGATAACTGCTGCTGCCAGAATGGCGATGATACCAATGACAATGAGCAATTCTATAAGGGTGAAGCCGTGATTTTTATGCATAGTTACGTTATCAATATTATCACACATTAAATATTGATAATCAATTTCGTTTTCTATGTTTTTTCTTTCAAATTACCCCCCCCGTAATCCTGCTGTCAAGAGTAAATTTTGCCATTTTGCGTCAGATAGAAATCCTTGGTAAAAAATTTGTTTGTTAATAACTGCCGGACAGGTTAAACTTGCCAAAGCAAAAGGGAGCTGATTTTCTTTGCCAGGTCCTTGATTCCGGGGCAAATCTTTGCTATCATAAAATAATGTTTAGTTTAATTTTCCAAGTCGCTGGCGGAGTCCTCAGTTTTTGGCTGGCGATAAAATTCGTATCCGGAGTTGAATTCACGGGTGAAATTAAGTATTTGATAATGGCCGGCGCTTTTTTAGGGCTGTTGAATTTTTTTATAAAACCTGTAATAAAAATAATAGCTTTGCCTTTTAATATTTTGACTTTCGGACTTTTTGGTTTAATAATCAATATGGGCCTGATATGGTTTGTCAGCCTTGCATTCCCTGAATTAATAATACAAGGCATTGTTCCTCTTTTTTGGACAACTTTGATAGTCTGGCTGGTCAGCTATTTTTTGGGGCTTTATCATTCAAGAAAAAAAGAAATAAATTAAAAAAATGCAGCAATATTTACCAATAGTTCAAGTGGTAGTATCAATATTTTTGATTGTCTTGATTCTCCTTCAGCAAAGAGGAGCGGCTTTAGGCTCTGCTTTCGGCCAAGAAGGCGGTTTTTACGCCACCAGAAGAGGCGTTCAGCAAAAAATTCTTTGGGCAACAATCTTTTGCGCTGTTTTATTCATTATTTTATCTTTATTAAATCTTATTTTTTAAACTTTTTATGCCTTTGCCAGGGCTTTTTACGTTTCAACTCTTTCAGTCAGAAATGAAAAATTATGGAATACGCCAAAGGTTTTAAAAAACTTACAACTCTAACGGGCTGGAAGCAGTTTTTTAAAATTTTAAACAGAAAAGAAAAAAATCTTTTTTTTATTTTATTGCTTTTGGCAACGAGCAGCTTTATTTTCCTTTCCGCCAGCCTTTATTTTAAAAACAGCGAAATCGTACCTGGCAAAGGAGGAACTTACATTGAAGGAGTAATCGGCTCGCCGCGCTTTATTAATCCCGTTTACGCCCAAGCAAACGACGTTGACAGAGATTTAACCGAATTGATTTATTCAGGATTGATGAAATACAACGAAAACGGAGAAATTGTACCTGATTTGGCAAAAGACTATGAAATTCTTGAAGATGGAGCTATTTTTGAGTTTTACTCGAAAGAAGAGCTTTTTTGGTCGGACGGAAGCCCGCTCACGGCTGACGATGTGATTTTTACCATTAAGTCAATTCAAAACCCGTCATTAAAAAGCCCTATCAGAGCAAGTTGGCTCGGAGTAAGCGCGGAAAAAACATCGGAGCTGGGAGTTCGTTTTGAATTAAAAAACCCTTCAGCGGTTTTTTTGGAAAATTGCACTTTGAAAATTATGCCCAAGCATATTTGGGAGAACATATCCGACCAAAATTTTTATTTGTCAATTTACAATCTAAAGCCGATAGGCTCAGGGCCTTATAAAGTGAAAGAGATAAGGCAAGACAAGGAAAACAACATTAAATCGCTGGAATTGTCCGTCAACGCCAATTATCATAAAAGATTGCCTTACATCAGAGAAATAACTTTTTTCTTTTATGACAATGAAGACGAATTGGTTTCAGCTTTTAATTCGGGGAAAATTAAAGGATTCTATCTTGTTTCTCCGGAAAAAAAGCAAAATATAAAAAACAATGATTTTTTTGAATACTACCTTTTGCTGCCAAGATACTTTGCTGTTTTTTTCAACCAAAATCCTCCGGATAACGGAACAAAAATTCTAAGTGATAAAAAAATAAGACAGGCTTTAAACTACGGAACGAACAAAGAAGAAATTATAACTCAAATTCTTCTCGGGCAGGGAGAAATAATTGATTCGCCTATTTTACCATATATTTATGGCTTTGAAAGCCCGTCAAAAACTTATGAATTTGACCCGGAAAAAGCCAAACAAATTTTAGACGAAGCCGGATTCCTAAGGAAAGAAGACGGGTTCAGGGAAAAAGTTACTGAAAAACAGCCAGCTTTTCAATTTAAAAGCGATTTGCAGGTCGGCTCCCAAGGCAGCGAAGTGCAAGAACTGCAAAAATGTCTGGCCAAAGATCCGGTTGTTTATTCTGAAGGAGAAATTACCGGTTATTTCGGAAAGAAAACAAAAGCAGCTGTAATAAACTTTCAGGAAAAATATAAAGAAGAAATATTGGAGCCCCACGGATTAACCGCCGGCAACGGCAAAGTTCTGGCAAGCACGCGGGAAAAACTAAACCAGCTTTGCGCCTCTTCTTCTGAAGAAACCGTTCCTTTTTCTTTTATTTTGACAACTTTCAGCTCAAGCGAAGAAAACCGGTCAATTTTAACAGAAACAGCTTATCTTTTAAAGAATCAATGGGAATCTTTGGGGGCTCAAATTGAAATTCAAATATTTGAAGAAAAATCGGCTTTTCTTGAAGAAGTAATAAGAACAAGGGATTATGAAATGATTTTATTCGGAAATGCTTTGGAAAGCAATCCTGACCCTTTTCCTTTTTGGCATTCTTCGCAAACAAAAGATCCCGGATTAAATTTAGCTTCTTTTGAAAATAAAGAGGTTGACAAACTGCTTGAAAAAGCCAGACAGACTATGGACGAAGAAGAAGCAAAAAAGTCTCTGCAAGAATTTCAAAATATCCTGGCAGAAGAAGCTCCGGCAGTTTTCCTTTTTAACCCTGACTGCCTTTACTTGGTTTCAAAAGAAATAAAAGGCATTTCCGCAAAAATCATTATTGACCCTTCAAAGAGATTTTCTAACATAGAAGACTGGCATATTAAAATAAAAAGAACGCTCAAATAAAATTTCTGGCTAAAAAATCGTGTTAAAAATAAAAAACATAAAACCTGATATCAGATATTTAAACGATATGAAAACAGTGCTTTGCGACCGCAAATGGGCTGAAACAGCGGATAATTTTGAGCTTTATTATATGTATCGCGGCTTGAAAGAAAAAAACGGCTTAAGATATGACATTACCTTAATTGCCCCTAAAATGCTGGGTAAGGAATTTCCTAAAACCAAGGGCCATAAGCATATTGGGAATTTTCCGGAACTGATAACCGTTTTGGCAGGAAAGGCTTTTTATCTTTTCCAATGGGGAAAAAACAATAAAATTGATAAAATAAAAGCGATAAAAGCCAAAAAAGGAGATTGGATAATCTCTCCGCCCGACTGCCAGCATATAACCATAAATTCCGGCAAAAAGAAATTAATCATAGCCAATTGGGTTTGCAAAAAATGCAAGAGCGATTATTCTCTTTTTGAAAAATATCGCGGAGCAGGCTATTATTATACGAAGCAAGGCTGGATTAAAAATAAAAATTACAAAAAAATTCCCAAACTTCAATTCGGCAAACCTTTAAAGAAAAAACCTAAAAATTTTGATTTTTTATATGGCAGGCGTTAAAAAAGCTATTATTCCGATTGCCGGTTCGGCGACAAGATTTCTGCCTTTGAGCAAAATTTTGCCTAAGGAATTTTGGCCTTTGGTTGACAAACCGGCCATTCAGTATATTATTGAAGAAATTATCGGTTCGGGAATCAAAGAAGCTGTTTTTGTCAGCAAACCGGGAGAAAAAACTCTTTTTGATTACTTTAAAAAGAAAATAAAATCAAAAAAAATCTTCAAAAGCAGGTATAAAAACCAATACATAGAAGAATTGAAGAAGATAGATGAAATCTCAAGGAAAATTTCTTTTTCCAAAGTAATCCAAAGAAGACCATTGGGAGACGGGCACGCAATTTTACAAGCGGAGAAAGCAATAAAAAAACAGTCCTGCGCAGTTTTGTTTTGCGATGATATCATAGATGCCAAAACTCCCTGCCTGAAACAACTAATTAAAGTTTTCAACAAATACCGCCAACCAATAATAACTCTTTGCAAGGTTCCTAAGCAAAATTTTGGCTTTTACGGAATGGTTGACGCTGAATTGATAGGCAATCGCGTTTACCGCATAAAAAAAATAGTGGAAAAGCCTTTGGCCGGGCAATCCCCGTCAAATTTGGCAATTGTCGGAAAATATATTATAACGCCTGAAGTCTTTGAATTTCTTAAAAAAAATGCTTTAAAGCAAAAAGGAGAAATCGGATTAAGCGGAGCTTTGTCTGAAATGATTAAAAAAGGAAAAAAAATCTACGGCTGTGAAGTTGAAGGCAAATGGCTGGAATGCGGCAACAAACTGGCTTATTTGAAATCAAACATTTATCTTTCTTTGAAACATCCTAAATTTGGAAAAGAATTGAAAAATTACCTAAAAAAAGAAATACTCTAAAGCGAGTGAAAAGTCGCCCAGGTGGTGAAACCGGTAAACACGCTAGCTTCAGGAGCTAGTGCCGAAAGGCTTGGGAGTTCGAATCTCCCCCTGGGCACATATGATTACAACAACAACAACAACAACAAAACAAAATCTGCGTATTATTCCTTTGGGCGGGCTGGGCGAAGTTGGCCGCAATATGATGCTTTTGGAATACCAAGGGAAGATTTTAATTATAGATATGGGCTTCAGAATGCCGGGAGAAGATATGCCGGGGATTGATTATATTATCCCCAATATCAGTTGTTTGAGGAATAGAAAAAAAGATATTTTGGGAATCGTTTTTACTCACGGCCATTATGACCACATCGGAGCCGTTCCTTATCTAATAGATAAAATCTGGCATCCAAATCTGGAAATCTACGCTTCTCCTTTAACGCGAGGAATAATCTTAAAAAGACAGGAAGATTTTTTGAATTCGCCCGCGCTTAATATAAATGAAGTGAAAAACGGTTCCAAAATTAAAATGGGGCCGTTTAAAATTGAATTTTTCCGGCAGAACCATAACATTCCGGACAACCTCGGATTGTTTATTGAAACGCCTATTGGAAATATTGTTCATACTTCCGATTTTAAATTTGACACCAATCCGATTAACGACCTGCCGACTGATTTTAAAAAATTAAAAACGATTGCTGACAGAAAAATTCTGCTTTTGTTTTCAGATTCAACCGGAGCAGAGGAAGAAAATCATTCTCTTTCGGAAAAAACAATTGAAAAAAACCTGGAAGAAATCTTTAAGAAGGCGAATGGCCGAATTATTGCCGCAACTTTTGCCTCTTTAATCAACAGAATACAGCAGATTATCAGCTTATCTGAAAAATACGGCAGAAAAGTGGCAATTGAAGGCTATTCAATGAAAACCAATGTTGAAATCGGAAAGATTTTAGGATTTATCAAATCCAAAAAAGGAACAATTATTAAAGGAAAAGAAATTAATAATTATCCTGACTCAAAAATAACCATCCTTTGCACCGGCGCTCAAGGAGAAGGCTCGGCTGTTTTAATGAGGATAGCCACAAGAGAACATCCTTTCCTGCGGCTTAAAAAAGGAGATTCCATCATTCTTTCCTCTTCCGTTATTCCCGGGAACGAAAGAACGGTTCAAGCTTTAAAAGACGATATTTTGCGGCAAGGCACCAAAGTTTTCCATTATAAAATGATGGATATTCACGCCGGCGGCCACGCCCAAAAAGAAGAATTGAAAGAAATGATTAAAATTATGAATCCAAAATTTTTATTTCCGATTCACGGCCAATATTCAATGCAGGCAGCGCATGCGGAAATAGCCAAAGAAATGGGTATGCCGGAAAAAAACATAATTGTGGCTGAAAACGGGCAGATAATCAATTTAAATTCTAAAAGCGTTTCTGTGGAAAAAAAACAAGTTCTTTCAAACCATATAATGGTTGACGGCTTGGGAATAGGAGACGTGGGAGAAATTGTTTTGAGGGACAGGCAAATGCTGGCCAAAGACGGAATGTTTGTCATTGTCGTGGCAGTGGATAAACAGACTGGAAAAGTCAAAGGTTCACCTGATATAATATCAAGAGGGTTCGTGTATTTAAGAGAATCAAAAGAATTGTTAAGAGATACGCGCAAAAGGGTGATTGAAATAGTCCATCGGGCAACAGATTCCGGAGGCGCGGTAAATTGGAGCTATATTAAAGATGAAATCAGAAATAAAATAGGCCAATTCTTTTACAATAAAACGCAAAGAAGGCCAATGATATTGCCGGTAGTTATAGAAGTATAAGCGTTTTAATAAATTAAAACATAGTCAAAGAGAACTACGTTCTCTTTTCCACCTGCGTTTTAATAAATTAAAACTTGGTATATGAGGATATTCAGCGGCATAAGGCCGACCGGAGAACTGCATATTGGAAATTACCTGGGAGCAATTAAACAATGGGTTGAGCTTCAAGAAAAAAATGAATGCGTTTTTTGCATTGTTGACTGGCATGCGATAACTA
>CAZLAP010000047.1:0-5099 GCA_964557715.1 uncultured Candidatus Saccharibacteria bacterium | reverse complement strand
TGCTTCCTCGGAGGAAGCACAAAGTGCCTTTTTGATTTGTTTGCCTTTGAAAAGAGCTTGGCTCTTGACGTTTTGTTATTTTTTAGTATAATAAGGTCAAATGAACAAAGATTTTTTCTGCAAACTAAAATCAATATTTATTCCCTGTCGGGACAACAAATACCTTCCTAAATTTTTGAGGAGCAAATTTTTGTTTTATTACGCAGTCGCTTTACTGCTTTTGAAATTTGTTGTTATACCTTTTCTTTTTTATCTTCCGAATACTGTTTTCTTCGCTGACCTGACCAAGATTAATTTGATTGAAATGGCCAATACTGCCAGGCAGAGTTGCGGCTTTCAGCCATTAAAGGAAAACCCTGTTTTGAGCCAGGCTGCTTATTTGAAGGCAGAAGACATGATTGAAAAAGGCTATTTTGCCCATTATAGTCCGGAAGGAACAACGCCCTGGTACTGGCTGGAAAAAAGCGGTTATAATTACTCTTCTGCCGGAGAAAATCTGGCTATCGGCTTTTCGGAATCAGAACAGGTTCATATTGCCTGGATGAATTCTTCTTCTCACAAGAAAAACATTTTAAATCCCAACTACCAGGAAATCGGCATTGCCGTATTAAGAGGCAATTTCCAAGGCAGCCAGACAGCTTTGGTTGTTCAGTATTTCGGCAATCCGAAAACAGCAATTCAGGTTCCAAGCGAAGCGCCAGTTATTGAAGTCTTGCCCGTTGAAGAAGAAGTTGTTGCTGAAACAGCAAAAGCAGAAGAGGAAGAGATTCTTGACGAAGAAGAGGAAGAAGTCTCTGCGGAAACGTTTGTTAGCGGACCCAGGGAAGTGATTTCCGCTGCTACTGGCGAAGAAGTTGAAAAAACTCCTATTTTTCTTTTATTCCAGTTTATGACCAGCGATTACTATAATTTGATTCAGAAGATTGTTTACGGTTCCCTGATTTTGATTGTTATTTCTCTTTTTATCACTGTTTTTTGCGATATATTTATTTATCGCAAGTTTGAAATCCAATACAAGGATGTTGCTTTTAAAACTCTCTGCTTTTCAATTTTATGGTTTACTTTGCTTTTTTTGGACAAAATGATAATGATTGGATTGATCAGCCCTCAAAACCTCAGAATTTATTAACGTTTTTATAAATATGGAGATTAAAAGACTTTGGAAAGTTTTCATTTTTTTATTTCTGCTGATTTTTGTGATTTTTAACTGGAATCAAATATCCTGGGTTTTTAATTATCGCACCATTTCAGGCCTTTTATCGGATTTTTCGGCGAAGAACGAAGAAAATGTTCAAAGAATAGATTTTAACGGCCAAGAGCAGTATATAAAAGAAAGCAGCATAGAGATTCCCAAACTTCAAGTTACTGCTCCTTTGCTTTTCAGCGATGTTTCAGATGAAAAAGAAATTGAGAAATTGCTGGATTTCGGAGTTGTTCATTTTCCGGATTCCGTTTTGCCGGGAAAACAGGGCCAAACAATAATTTTAGGCCATTCTGCTCCGGTTGGCTGGCCTAAAATAAAATACGATTGGGTTTTTAGCAAACTTAACGAGCTAATTGAAGGCGATAAAATTTATGTTTTTTTTAATAACAAGAAATACGAATACATTGTAAGAGGGAAAGTGTTTTTAGAGAGGGGAGAGGAAATTCAGGAAATAGACTTGACAAATTCTAAAAATATGTTAATATTAATTAGTTGCTGGCCTCCGGGCAAAGATATAAGAAGAATTGCCGTGGAGGCTGTAAGTTCTTTTTAAAAATAAGATAAAAAAGGAAGGAGAGGATAGAATGAAAAAGATTATAATAGCGGTTGTGGTAGCAGTAATTTGGCTTATTGGCAATGCGGCTTTTGCAGCAACGCCAATTCGGACACTGGGGACAAGCCCCTGGCTCGGCCAAATCAAGTCCTCTAGGGACTTGGTCAAGAAGGTTAAGGCCGAAAAAAACAACATTGCCTCTTTTATAGTCTATGACTTGAAAGAGGAAGGAGTCAGCCTTAATTATGAGGAGGCATTGGCGATAGTCAATGCAATGGTCAAGGAAGGCTTTGTGGATGTGACCATCCCGGATGGAACCCAGTTCCTATCTATGGGATGGAAAACTGCTGCTGGCCAAGTTATGAGAACCGAAAAACCGATTCTCTATCTAGGTCGAGTTGTAAAGGCGTACTTGTTTTTCGGCCAGATAGGTCTGACCGAATTCAAGTATGTTGTGCTTGCAGACTGCGGGAACATTTGTCTTCGAGAGATGTATACGATAGAGGCAGATGTTGTTCCTACAGGGCAGACCGTTATAACTCAGCAGCAGCCTCAAGCTCCTTCGCAAGCTCCTTCGGTGGTAACAAGAGTCGTAAATATAGTGCTCTCCTTGCCGCCGCCACCTATGTCAGGTGAACGCTGCGGCGGCTATTATGACTCGGGTTATCGGGGTTATTATCCCCGAAACCATGGAATTTATCGGGGATATACCCCTCGTCGAGGAGGTGGTTGTTATTCACCTCGCCGACCCGGAGTGCGAACTCGGTAAACTCAGTAGTTCATAATTCATAAATAGAGGAGGAAAGAAAAATTTCTTTCCTCCTCTTTCCACTTTTCAAGCTGAATTTTTCGGCTTAAGAAGCGGAAAAATAGATTGACAAATCTTAAGAATATAGTAATACTTTAGTATAAGATCTTTAGAAAAATAAGGAATAAGGAGGTAAAAGATGATGGTTGCTAAGAAAGGTTTAGGTTTTTTAGGGGCATTAGGGATTATCGGCGCGAGCGTAATTGGTCTCGCGTTGGTAATCGTGGTTGCTGGCTTAGTTTTTAAGCCGCAGCCACAGATTATTGTTCCACAGGTGCGGACTGTTCCAGTACAGGTGCAATCGCAGCCTGTTGTTGTTCCACAGGTGCGGACTGTTCCAGTACAGGTGCAACAAGTACAATCTGTTGTTGTTCCCGCGCCACATTCGGTAAGAATGGTTAATATTTCATTCTTGCCACCGCCATATTACCACCCGGATTATCGATATTATCCGAGATATTACACATATTACCCGGATTATCGATATTATCCGAGACGAGTGCCACACAGGCCGCATAAACCGCCGCCCCATTATGTTCCGTCCCGTCCGCCAGGAGTAAGGACAAGATAATCCTTCCTCCCTCTCCCTAAAAGGAGGAGAGAAATATTTCTCTCCTCCTTTCCTCACTTTTCAAGCTGAATTTTTCGGCTTAAGAAGCGAGGAAGCCCTTGACAAATTTTTAAAATATGTTAATATTAAGAAGTTCTTAGATTATTAAAATAAAACAATAATATGATAAAAAGTTCAATAATAAAAATTACGTTTTTTTCCGCTGTTTTTTTAACAGCTGTTTTTCTGTTTTCAAGTTCTGCTTTGGCTTATTGTCCTTCTGACACGGTGGCAGGCGAAACGCAAGCCACTTTGGTCGGAGAGGTAACCGAATCTTATGGAGATCCGAATTTAATGGTTTGGTTCCAATATGGAAAAAATAGTGTTCATGAAATGGAAACTCTTCATTTCTTAAAATTTGGAACAGGCTTTTTCTGTAGAGACATTTACGATTTGCAGCCCTGCACTACTTATTATTACAGAGCCGTAGCGCAAAACAGCGGAGGCACTTCTTACGGAGAAACCAGAACTTTTACTACTCTTTGCAGCAACATAAACGTAGACTTAAGAGTCAACGGTTCAGATGGCTCAATCACAATTCCTTACAACAGTTCAGCCACTTTGTCCTGGACTTCCAGCAACGCTGATCACTGCTATGCTTCCAATGCCTGGTCAGGCTCAAAAGGAACTTCAGGCTCTGAATCTACCGGCATTTTGACTTCTTCAAGAACTTACACTCTTACCTGCAGCGGTTCTGGCGGTTCTGCTTCGGATTCAGTCACGGTTTATATTGAATCCCAGCAAACTTATTCTGATTTCAGCATTAATAAAACAGTCAGAAATCTTGCTCAGAGCACCGGTTTTTCGGAACTGATTTACGCTAATCCCGGAGAAACTCTTATTTTCGGCATAGTGGTAGTTGCCGGAAATAATTCTCTTTATAATGTGACCGTAACAGATACCTTGCCGAGCGGAATAATCTATGGCGGCGATTTAAGAGTAAATGACGTTTTGACTTCGGGAAATATTCTTTCAGGTTTTAATATCGGCAGTTTGGCTCCTGGCGAGAAAAAAACAATTACTTTTAAAGCGAATGTTGCCAACGCGGAAAGCTTTACTTTCGGCCAAACCCAGCTGACTAACAGCGTTTTGGTTTCCAGCGGAACAGTTTCGCGTTCCGACACGGCTAAGATAATTGTTTCAAGAGCTGTTGTGGCCGGAGCTACAACCATTTCTACCGGCTGGACTAATAATATCTTTTTTGACTCGTTCTTGCTTCCTTTGCTGGTAACATTGCTGATAGTTTGGCTTTTTAAATCCCGCATTATTAAATTTGAAGAATGGCTGGATTTAAGAAAAAAAGAGTATCAGACTTTTAAGTCAAAAAAGATTCTTCAGTTAAAGATTGCCAAAATAAAAGCCAAAGAATTTTTCCGCTTAAAAGCTTAAAAATCTAAGAAATCTTGAATTAAAAGAGTGCGCTGGAAAGCGCTCTCTTTTAATTTATTGAAATATTCGTTAAATTTGTTATTCTTAATGTTGTTAAGGGCATATAGCTCAATGGTCAGAGCGCTACGTTCACATCGTAGAGGTTTCCCGTTCAAGTCGGGATATGCCCATTAAAAGAAAAGGTCAAAATTAAACAGGTTTATTTTAAGCATATGTTTTTGAAGATAACAGGATTTTTAGGCGGGAAAAAAGGAATTAAAAGCTTAGGAGCATTCTGTTTTGTTTTGTTTGGCATTTGCGGGCTTGTTTTGAATTTCGGAGTGGAAAAGCTGGAACCGTTATGGATAATCTGGATATTTTGGGGCGGCGCGGTTTTAGGCCTTGCCTTGCTGTTCGCTGGGCTTTTTGCTGACGATATTAATTAAATTTATGTTTAAGTTTGAAATTATAATAGCTGTTATTCTTGGAGTTTTAATACTCTATTATGTTGGCAGCAAATTTTTGCAATTGTTTTCGTTTTAAGATGATTTTCCAA
>CAZLAP010000046.1:0-18358 GCA_964557715.1 uncultured Candidatus Saccharibacteria bacterium | reverse complement strand
AAGCTATTGTCATCGTGCCTCCGGAAGAGAAAAATGATTCTACTCCGGAAGAGAAGAACATTTTTTCCGGATTTTTCGAAGGCTTAGGCAATTTTTGGAAAAGTTTTACTGAAAAAATAGGTTTTTAACTTTCGCGAGAGTGGTTCAGTGGCAGAATGGTTCCTTCCCAAGGAACAGATGGGGGTTCGATTCCCCTCTCTCGCTCGCCGCCTTAGCTTAGTGGCAAAGCAATGGTTTCGTAAACCATAGACGTCAGTTCAATTCTGACAAGGGGCTCTTTTATTTTTTTCAAAGATTGTGATAAAATTAACAATTATGGCGGATATTGTTCAGAAAATTAAAGATTTGCAAAAAAAGCTCCTTAAATTGGGAGACTGTCTTTGAAATAGGAAAAAAACAAGAGACAATTAAAAAGCTGGAAAAAGAAGTTCAAGAACCTAATTTTTGGCAGGAAAGCGAAAAGGCGAAAGAAACGGCGCAAAAATTAAACGAATATGGCGAAGAGGTAAAAGCGTTCGCGATTTTAAAGAAAGAAATTGAAGACATCGTGAAGCTAAAAGAGTTGGGAGAAGAGGAAGGGGTCTTGGAAAAAGAGATAGAAAGATTTGAAAACAAGATAAAGAAAGAAGAATTTAAAATTTTTCTTCCCGGGAAATATGACAGAGGAAACGCGATTTTATCAATTTATGCCGGGTCGGGCGGCCAGGACAGCCAGGATTGGGCAACAATGCTGCTAAGAATGTATGAAAGATATTGCCTTGCCAAAGGATTCCAGGTAAAAATTCTTCACCAATCTTTTGGCCAGGCCGGAGGTCCGGAAGGAAGAATAGGAATGAAACAGGCTTCCTTGGAAATAAAAGGGCCGTATGCTTACGGTTTTTTAAAAAAAGAAACAGGGGTTCACAGGTTGGTGAGGATTTCTCCTTTTTCCGCCAAGCAGCTCCGCCACACTTCCTTCGCTTTGGTGGAAGTACTGCCTGAGATTGAAAAGGAAGACGAGATTGAAATCAAGCCGGATGATTTAAAAGTTGATTTTTACCGCGCTTCAGGTCCGGGGGGCCAGTATGTCAACAAAAGAGAGACTTCGGTAAGGATCACCCATTTGCCGACAAGAATTGTAGCTGCCTGCCAGTCGGAAAGGCTGCAGGGCAGCAACAGAAAAAAAGCAATGCAGCAGCTCATTTCCAAGATTTATCTGCTTCAGCAAAAAGAAAAAAAGAAAAAAATGTCAGAGATAAAAGGGGACAAGATTTCAGCCAGCTGGGGAAATCAAATAAGAAGCTATGTTTTGCATCCTTACAAAATGGTCAAGGATTTAAGGACAAATACGGAAACTTCCAGCGTAGAAGCTGTTTTAGACGGAGATTTAGAGCAATTTATTAACGCCCAAATAAGAATTTAAAAAAATGGTAAAATTTCAAAACGTCAGCAAAATATATTTGCCAAACACCGTTGCCTTGGAGGACGTTTCTTTTGGCATTGAGCCGAAGGAATTTATTTGTCTTGTCGGCAAATCAGGAGCAGGCAAAACTACTCTGTTGAAGCTTCTTCTGGAAGAAGAAAAACCGACCAGCGGCAGAATTTTTTTTGACAACCAAAATATTCAGGAAATTAAGCCTGATAATTTATATAAATTAAGAAGAAAAATCGGAGCTGTTTTTCAAGATTACAGGTTGCTTCCTTTTAAAACCGCTTATGAGAATATAGCTTATGCTTTGGAGGCAACCGGCGCTTCTGAGCTTGAGATCGCCAGGGATGTGGCTGAGGTTCTGGATATTGTTAATTTGGCCGGGAAGGCTCATAATTTTCCCGCTCAGCTTTCCGGCGGAGAAAAACAGAGAGTGGCTATTGCCCGGGCTTTGGTTCACAGGCCGGAAATTATTTTGGCAGACGAGCCGACGGGCAATCTTGATCCTTATCATACTTTGGACATTGTGCGGCTTTTAACGAAAATCAATGAATTCGGAACAACTATAATTTTATCTACCCATAACAAAGAAATAATTAATTATTTAAAAAAAAGGACGCTTACCCTTCACGAGGGAAAAATAATTAGAGATGAAAAAATAGGCCGCTTCATTCTATAAAAACTATGTTTGTTTCGCTTAAAAGAGTATTTCGTTTCGGCTGGCAGAGCTTAACGCGCAACGGAGGCATGATTGTTGCCAATGTTTTTATTATGACAATGGCCATATTCGCCATAAGCTCGCTTTTTCTTTTGAAAGATATAAGCCAATTTTTGGTTTCCAACATAGAAGAAAGGGTTGATGTTTCCGTTTATTTTAAAAATGAGGCGATGGAGGAAGATATTCTTAAAGCCAAAAGCGAACTGGCTAAAATTCCGGAAGTTAAAGAAGTTAACTACGTTTCAAAAGAGGGAGCTCTTCAAAAATTCATTGAAAAGCACAAAAATAATCCGGTTTTAATGGAATCGTTGCAGGAAGTGGGAGCAAATCCTTTTTTGTCTTCTTTGGGCGTCAAAGCCTTTCAGGCGCAGCAGTACGAAACTGTGGTAGGTTTTTTGGAAAGCTCTCCGTTCAATTATCTGATTGAGAAGATTGACTACTATGAAAGAAAGCCGGTAATTGAAAGCGTTTTTGCGGCAACTTCGGCTTTCAGCAAAGCAGGTATTGTTTTTTCAATAATTTTGATTATTGTTGCTGTTTTGGTTGCTTTCAACGCTATTAGGCTGTCAATTTACAACTCAAGAGAAGAAATAAAAATTCAGAAATTAGTGGGAGCCAGCAGCTGGTTTATCAGGGGCCCTTTCTTGGCTCAGGGTGCAATTTGCGGATTTTTTTCAGCTTTAATTTGCCTTGTTCTTCTTGCTTTATTGTCCTGGGGTTTCAATTCCAGAGCAGAAGCTTTATTTCCTGGATTTGGGCTTCTTGGTTTTTTTGCCGCCAATTTTTGGTCAATTTTATTCATTCAGCTGTTGACCGGAATAGCTTTGGGAGTTGTTTCCAGCTTGATTGCCGTAAGAAAATACCTTAAAGTTTAGTTTTGCGGGGTCGTCTAACGGTAGGACACATCTCTCTGGAAGATGGTATCTAGGTTCGAATCCTAGCCCCGCAGCACTTCTTCGCCTCCTTTACGACGGAGGCTCATCAGTGCCTCCGGCCATATATATAAAAAGAAGAAGTCCCTGATGCTGAGCATAGCGAAGTAGAAGGGCCCTATCTATGTTTTACGTTTATATCCTTGAATGTGCCGATAACTCATTTTATGTGGGATGCACAAATAATTTAGAGAAAAGAATAAAACAACATAATGAATCAAAATGGGGAGCCCGTTATACCAAGCTTCGCAGGCCGGTTATTTTAAGACGTTCAGAAGAATTTAAAACATTAAAAGAGGCGAGACAAAGAGAACACGAAATTAAAGGCTGGCGAAGAGAAAAGAAGCTGATTTTAATAAATTCTTAAAATCAGCCAGGTAACTCATCGCCCCCAGGCCCCGCAGCCATCATATGCTAAGTCGGGTGATTAAAATGTCCCATATAGAGAATACTAAACCAATTCTTTTTTGTGATTTTGACGGAACTCTATGTCACGACCGATATTGGCGTAGCTTGCCACCAGATGAACACGAAAAAGTACAGGAGTTACTTTTTAGAAACGACACAACTCTCGTAAACGATTGGATGCGCGGTAAATATTCCGCCGAAGAAATAAATAAAATTGTTTCGGAGAAAACAGGGATGCCTCCTAAAGAGTTGTGGGATCTTTTCGTTAATGACTGCAAAACTATGCAGGTGTCGAAAAAAGCGTTGGAGATGCTAAATCGTTTGCGAAACAGATATATGGTCATACTGATAACAGGCAACATGGATAGTTTTAGCCGATTCACTCAGCCAGCTTTAGCGTTAGAAAACTACTTTGATCACATTAGTAATTCCTTCTACGAGAACATACACAAAAAAGATAATGGAGGAGAAATATTCCTTAAATATACGAAGAGATATGGTATCCCAATCCAAAGCTGCATTCTTTTCGATGATTCAGATAATGTGTGTAAGATTTTTACTGAATTAGGTGGGGTGGCGTGTCTTATCACCCAAGATCAAAATATTCTTTATCATTTAGAAAAGCTAGCCGACCGAGACGGATTATAAAAGCCTTGGCTAAGCCGAGCTCGGCTTAGCCAAGGTTAGAAACCCAAGGTCAAGAATTAATCGCCAATCAGGTGGTTTTTTGGTAGAATGGGAATATATGAATAAAGAATTCATTAAAAAATGGCTTGAAGGTCATAAATATTGTGTAATTGCTACATCCCGTAAGGATAAGCCATGGGCAGCAACAGTCAATTACAATGTTGATGATGATTTGAATATTTATATCTCCACCAATCCTAATTCATTAAAATTTAAAAATCTATTAGAAAATCCAATGGTTTGTTTGGTAATAGACAGCCAGACAAGAGGAGGCACTCTTCAGGTTCAAGGAGAAGCCCGGTTTCTAAAGCCGAAGACGCCTGCGGAACCAAATTTAAAAATTAAACCCCATTATTTGATCTTCAAGAGCAAGGAGAAATCTGGAGAGATAAAGGAGTTGGAATTGCGGTTACGGGGCTTCGCATAGGCCCATAGCCCCCCCAGCTAATAGAATTATAATTAATATGCAGATAAATCAGCAAGAATTTTCTAAAATAAAACTTACAGCAGAGAGTTTCTATAAGACCGTGGGGGAAATATCTTGCCCGTACTTTAATGAAAGTGTTGCATTCAATGCCAAAGGATTAGATCATATTAAATTTAAAGGATGGAATAAAGCTCGAACTATAGAAGATCAATATTTGAGATTAAAATTTTTACATTTAGCTCCAGAAGTTATTAAAAAATCTCATACGCTTCAAGAATTTAGAAAACAAAATAATTTCGAACGTCGAAAAATAAATTCACGTTGGGAACAAAGGGTAGTATTTGTTAACTATTACGCCTTTATAGCCATCTTAAAGAATATAAGAATTAAAGTAATAGTAAAAGAAGTTGAAGGTAGTAAAAAGATTTTCTGGTCGATTTGTCCTTTTTGGAAACAACAAAAAAGATATGATGGAAAAATTGAAAAAGCCCTTTTTGAGGGCAATCTAGAAACGCAATAATATTAAATGGCACCTGTCTGCGGTTTAAAGGTCGTCCCTTTATTTAACCGCGGGAGAGCCAAAGCCCTCACAAGTACCACTTAAAATATAGCACAACATAAAATTTTGTCAAATGTCAATATGGGGATAAATCACACAATAATTTTAGACAATGTTAAATGGTATATTTCTTCCGACAAAAGGGTCGAACCCTTATGTCCGGAACATCATCTCAGATTATCTTTAGAAGTCAACAATTTTGATAGTTGTTATTTGAAATGTGCGGAGTGTAAAGAGTTTTACAGACTTCCGAGGGAGCTTAATGCGCAAAAAGGGTATATCTTAGATAAACTAGATTCAAAAATATTCAAGGAGATGAAATTTATTAATTTAGACGACGAAGCCCTTCCTATAGCTAAAGTCAAATTAGATTCTAAAGATAACCCCGATTATTTTGTTACTGGTTTGTTAACGAAATCGAAAGTTGGACTTCGGCTTATTGTATACGCTGGAAAGAAAGGTTCTTCAGAAAAAAGCCAAATTTTTGTTGAACCAGAAATTAAACGATTAGCTTTTGACCAAAAAGATCTGCATCCTTCAGATGTATTTACTAAAGTTGAAGCTACTTTTAAAGACGGGGTAAAACAGATTATTGACGCTACGACCGAGACGCATCAGCCGAAGAGCCGAAAAAAAGCTTAATTCCTCCTTTAAGGACTCGGTTCTAAACTGGGGCACACAGCAAAGAAAAATCACCAAGATATAAAATACGACTCTACAATGTAAGCTAGTGCTAGAATTTTCAATGTAAGCTATTGACAAATTTTTATTTTAGTTTAATATAGAAACATAAAGTTCGGAGCTAGGTGTGTGCTTCTGGCAAGCGCTCGATACTTATCGTAGCTGCGAGAGAGGTTGGGTTCAAGTCCCAAACGCACAATCCCTAAAGTTCTTTTATCGGAAGCGTAGCGAGCACCAGGTCTAAGGTCTTGCGGTTTACAGCACCGCGACGCCGACGAGCCCAAGGAGCTTGCCTTTCCACCAGTCGGCCGGGTACGGGAGAGGAATAGGAGGGAGACTATGAGACGTTACCTACGGGCGACGAGGAGTCGACAGTGAAATACCTCCCGCGATAAAACACTTTGCAAGTTTTAGCGAAGTTTAGGGATTCCGAACTTTTAAATAAATTATAGGGAAGACACAATCTTCCCTTTTCTTTTTTAGTAAAGCATTAGACGACAAAGCTAGTCAGCGAGAAATTTAAAGGTTTTAAGCCAAAAAGGTTCCAACATAGTCCCATACCCCCAGCTAATAAAAAATATGAAAATATTTAAGTTCAAAAAAGATTTTGAGCAAATAAAACAAACTTGGGCAAGAATTAAAGTAGCTGTTAAAAAAATAGAAGAAAAATTTCCTCTTTTTTGTTCTATTACGAAGGCTATATTTATTATCATAAAGTGGTTAATTATTCTAGGAATAATTATATGGATAATATTAGTGATAGGTGCAATTATCTATCATTATCTTGTTGAATTGCCAAAAGAAAAAATAAGAGAAGAGCAGAAAAGGGAAGAGGAGGCAAGAGAAAAACAATATCAAGAATGTTTAATTGAATGTAATATCAACTATCCTGACGTAGGGCTCATATGGCCAACTGATCCAAATCGAGAATCTCTTTTGGAAAAAAGAACTTTACGCAATAATTGTTTATCTAGTTGTGAATTATTAGAAGATATAGGACTACCGTCACTTCCAAAATTACCAGAACTTCCAAAATTACCCAATATTTAGAATATTTTTAATTAAAATCTATTAAAAAGGTTCCAATATAGTCCCATACTCCCAGCTGGCAAGCCTAAACTATCGCCACTCAGGCGGTTTTTTGTTAAAATAAAATATATGACCAGAAATAAAAAAACAATTATAATTGCGACGATTACTGCCGTCGTTGTTATATTCGTACGGGCACCGTGGTTGGATAACCAAAGCCTGCATGATAAAGTATTTAAGGAACGGGTTGAAATTGACGGCACAATTGATAAATATACGGGTGAATTGATTTGTGATTATAACGTAACGTGGGCACCTTTTGGTAGATGGGTGGCAAGTTGCGAGGGCGGCTACTATGTAACATTCTGGGGTAAGATATTGTATCCAGAACCTGTTGCAATAGAGAATCCTTGTGCGGTTTGCATAAACGGATGCGATACCTGTCCAGAAGGGTGCGAGGAGTGCTTAATCGGCATAGAGAAAAAATTAAAGGACCCAAATATGAAATGGTATTATAGTCCAGATATGTGATAAAATAAAATTGTGAAGAATATTCAACTTGTTCCAAAAACTATTTTAGGAAGATGGTCGGTTGCATTGATTGTGGCAATGCCGATATTTATTTACATCGGTATGTCATTTGTTGATTTTTATGCAGGTGTTCCGGCTGGCAGAACGATACCGCAGGATATTTTCGTCAGGCCCGGAGTGGCTCTGCCGATGTTAGTCGGATTTACTTCAGGTATCATTGCTTTTATTACCGGTCTTGCCACAATCATAAAAAACAGGGAGAGGTCTATTTTGGTATTTGTATCAACAATTATCGGGGCATTGCTCATTTTATATCTTGCCGGAGAAATAATATTTCCGCATTAAATTAATTAAATTTAAAAATATGGACATTTCAATCTTTTTAGCGAGATTTTTGGGAGGTTTTTATTTAATTTTTGGCCTGCTTTTTATCATCACCAGACAATTGGGCAAAACCATAGAAATGACAGAAAACAAAGCCTTTGTTATCTCAACGGGCTATATTTCCTTGCTTTTGGGCCTGGCCACCGTGGTTTTGCATAATGTCTGGGTGGCTGATTGGCGAGTCGCAATAACCATTCTCGGTTGGTCAACATTGATTAAGGGTATTCTAAAAATCGGCTTTCCCGAATTCATTCACAAACAAGCCCAGCATTTCAGAGCCCATCAGATTATTGAAGCGATTATGTTGCTCGTTCTGGGCGGCTGGCTGTTTTGGATGAGTTTTTAATATTACTTAAAAATATGACTTCATCATCAATTTACATTCTAATCGGGATTATCGCTCTGGCCGGAATTATGGCCGTTCTTATCCCAACTAGAAAGAAGATAAGAAAACCGCTTTCGCCATTAGCCGGTTTGGCTTTCGCTTTTATAATCGCCGGCCTTATATTCGACGAAAACCGCTTAATAGGGTACGGTTTGATGGGCGTTGGCGTGGTTTTAGCTGTTATTGATATGGTTAAGAAATTAAAAGCTAAAAGAGATTAAAGGATTATGACCAAAAAAACCAGCAAATTCTTTTCCATTTTTTGGCTTATCGCCGGTTTAGCCTGGACATTCGCGGTTATCAGGCATATGACAGTTAAAGATGATGTAATTGGAGCTATTATTTATATGATCGCTGCTATTGTTTCTTTTGTATTGGCTTTTGCATATTATAAGAATTTTATTAAATAAACATATGGATTTTATAAGCTATCTAATTATTGCTATTGGAATCGGGTTATCCGCCTGGGCGGCAATAAAACAAAAACCCTGGTGGCAGTTAACTCCTGAAGAAAAAAAGAAAAAGCTACCTTTTGTAATTGCCGGAGCGGCTTTGGTGATTCTGGGAATTGTTTTAATAACTTGGCAATTATTAATTTTATGACAAAACAAACAAAAATAACTTATATCTTAGTTGGATTAAGCATTCTTTCCGTTATTCTGCATAATGCTATTTACGGACTTTTCAAAATTGAAGAGCCGGTGTTTTTTATCTTAACTTTTGTTTTTGCTATTTCTTTTGTTATTTCCGTTATTTACAGCACCATTTCCTATTTCAAAAAAGGCGAACCGAAAGATTTATGGAAGCTCGGATTTTTAGGATTGTTGGGACTGTCCGGATTGGTTGCAACCTCCGGATTTTACGGCTTCTTTGGTTTCTTCGGCTTTTTTGGAGCGATGAGTTGGAAAAAGATAAAAAATGAGGAGCATCTGAAACGCTTCGCTAAAACTCGCGTGACCGAGACGGGTCGGTGAGACAGCCCAAAACGACCCAAATTACCCCTTAAAAACGTCGGTTCAAGACCGAGGATGCCAGCACGAGTCAGCGCAGCATCGAGGCCGACCGAAGAGCCTATTAAGAAAAATCAGCAAATAAGCGCTATTTACAAATGTCATCTTAAATGTTATGATATTATATCCAAAGTTCTTTTATAACTCTATAATTAACAAAAGAGATTAAAGGAGGAGAAACAATGATAATCGCTTTTAGTGGGTCTTCCGGAATTGGCAAGGGTTTTGTTAGAGAACGATTACTGCGGATTTATCCGCACATTAACGAATTAGCTTGGTTCACAACTCGTTTTTCTCGTCCGAACGAGAAACAAGGAAACAGAATTCATGTCTCATCATCTGAATTTGACAAGCTGTTTGAGGCAGGGGATCTTGTTCTAGTTCAGAATCTCTATAGTTATCGCTATGGCCTAAAAAGAGAAAGCCTGCTTTCGAGTAGGGATATTAGATTAACAGAACTACATCCCGCTAACCTAAAAGAAGCCCTCGGAATCAACCCAGCAATTGTTACGATTGGTTTCGTAACATCTGACTTCTCGTTATTGTATGAAAGGCTCTCGTTGGTCCGGAATACGGAAAGCGCTGCAGAAATAGAGCAAAGAATTTCAGCTGCCAAGATCGAAATTGAATCTATTTTGCGCCAAAAAGAATTATTTACATCAATAATCCAGGTTAATAAAGCTTCAGAATCTTTAATCGTTGAACAGGTATTGGCAATTTTAACTCCGTATTTTGAAAAGGAAGGTATTTATGGGCAAGAAAACAGTAAAGAAATTCGTTATTAAAATACACTGCTCTAATTGCAGCGTTCTCTTGTATACCTACAGAAAAGAGGGTCCAGGATCACTAGTCAAATGCTACGTTGACGGTATTTTGAAAGATTACACAGGGGGTGACCTTAAATGCCCTCAATGTGGTCAACAATTTGCCAGGTTGGCTAGATACCACAATCGCCCTGCTCATAAAATTATTCAGAGAAAAGTTTTCGTGAAAGGCCATACCGGTAAATAAATGCGGGGAGGATAATTTTTTCTCCTTCCTCCCCGCATTCGCATTTTTTCTCAAATGATTGATTACAAAATAAAACAAAAAGAAGAGGATTTTATTGTAAACGAAGTTTCGTTACAACCGGATCTTTATAATTATAAAGAATCCGATTTTTCTTATCTCTGGATAGAAAAAAGAGGAATAACCACTTTTGATGCTTTAGACGAAATAAGCAAAGCATTAAATTTAAATAACGATGACATTTCTGCTCAGGGTTTAAAAGACGAGGATGGCTTAACTTACCAATTAATATCCATTCATAAGATAATTTTTTTAAAAGACTGCCAGACCCTAAACAAGAAATTTAGTTTTAATGATTATAAATTGCGGATTAAAAAAATTGAAGGTTACGGTAAGACGCCTTTGATTCCTAGATTATTACACGGTAATAATTTCAAGCTGATCATTAGAAATTTTAAAAAAACAACGGCAAAATCATTTTATAATTATTGCCATAAAAACAGATTTATTAGTTTTATCAATTATTATGATAGTCAAAGATTTGGTATCGCTAGTGGACCTTATAATACGCATTTAATTGGTCGGGCTATCGTTGATAAGGATTGGGTCGGGGCGTTTAAAGAATTTAAAAAATCTCATAATAATGAGTTGAAAAGCATAAAAACGTCTATGAAGATAAGCTCTACTAATTGTAAAAAATTTTTCAAAAAAATAAATTTCTCAAAATTATCTTTCTTTGTTTCTTCGTACAATAGCCATTTATGGAATAAAGGTGCCAGTAATTATATAAAGAAAAAGATAAACACGCATAACTGTAATTTTCCTGAGGTTGGTTTTTTGTCTTTGCCCAAGAAAGATATTTTTGAGTTGCCCAACCTTTTTACTGTTAATGGCTATGATGTTAATAAAAAAACCTATAAAATATTGGAAAAACATTTTACGCGTAATTTTTTTGTTACCACGACAGTTTTTTCGTCAGTTATCCAAAAAGACGAACTGAATAAAAATAAGTATCGTATTCAGGTATCGTTTTTTTTGCCCACTGGCTGCTATGCTACAATGCTAATAAAACAAATTTTTACAAGGTTGAATGATAAAATATACCTCAAAAAATAAATTAATAGGGGAAATTTTTTCGAACCCTATTTGGCTTGGGTCGGGAACTCTTTCAGAAACTAAAGAGAGGATTGATAGGTTCTTAAAATCTAAAGTTGGAGCCGTGGTGACACGAACGACAAGATTTAGACATGATCCCGGTCGAGAAATCCATCCATCATATCATTTAGACATTAAGCTAAATGAAAAATCAATCAGAAATTGCGAATGGACGGGAAAATTAATAAATTATTGGCAGCCTTATTTGAAAGAATTATCCGAAACAAAAAGAACAATAATTTCGGTGTCCGGCAGAAACATAAAAGACTGCTTAAGGGTGTGTAAAATAATTGATAAGTATAATTTTCCGTTAATAGAAATAAATGTTAGTTGCGCTCACAGCAATGAAGTCCACGGATTTATAACAAGAAATTCCAAGCATATTTTTACATTAATAAAAACCCTTAAGGAAAATATTAAAACTCCAATTGCTTTAAAATTAGGTCATTCTGATTGCATCGTGGATCTAGCGAAAGTGGCGGAAAAAGCTGGTGTTGATGCAATTGTTGCTATTAATACATATGGACCGGTAATTGATTTTAATATTAATAAAGGTAAGCCAGAATTGATATTGGGTATAAATAATGGAAAAGGTGGACTATCTGGAAAAGCTATTTTTTATATTACCCTTACCGATATAGTTAACCTTAGCCAGAATGTGAATATTCCCATTATTGCTTCAGGTGGTGTTACTGAGCCAAAAGACGCGATAAAAATGATTATGGCTGGTGCCAGCGCAGTACAGATATACTCGGCCGTTCACATGGCTGGCAATAAAGGGAATAAAGGAATTGTTTTTTTAAATAAATTTATAAAAGATTTTAATTCCTGGCTATATAAACATAAATACGCAAATATAAATTCTTTAAGAGGGATATTGTTGCCGAAACTATCACGTCCTCATCAGATGAGTCGGATTATACCGCAATACAATAAAAAAACTTGTACTAGATGTAAAAGATGTATCAATATTTGTTTGGAGGGAGCAATAAAGTTATCAAATAATAAAATAAGTATTGATAAAAACAAATGCATTGGCTGCGGAGCCTGTGTGTCAGTTTGTCCGACAAAATCTTTAAGATAAAAAAATATGGAAGTTGAAATAAGGGCACAAATAAAAAATCGGGGCAACGTTGAAGGAAAACTTAAAAAACTTGGAGCCAAATTAATAAAGAAGACAAGGCAGATAGATAAATATTTTGGAGAAATTAACCTCTATCGGAAAATAGGGTATTCTTTTTTAATGCGAGTGCGCGACGAAGGTAATAAAAAATTTCTTGCTTATAAGGGGGCTAAATTAAAAAAAGATGGTGTTTGGGAAGAATATGAATTCGAAATAGATGATGTAGGAAAAGCGATAAAAATGCTTAAAGGCATGGGCATGGAAGAAATTATTGTGGTAAAAAAGCACAGAAAAGAATACGCCTTGAACGGCTTTACTTTTTGTCTGGACAATATCAGGGGCTTAGGCAGTTTTATTGAAATAGAATACTCAGGCGATAAAAATTTTAGTAAGAAAAAAAATAAGGAAACAGACTTAATAAAAAGATTAGGGATTAAAAAAAATCAAATACTAGATAAGGGTTATGTTACAATGCTTCTGTCCCGGAACAAGTCTCCTTATTCAAAATATATTGTTAATTAGTAGGATAAAATGTTGCTCTTTACATGGAAACTATTCGTTTATACTAATTCTTCTCGTCAAAGACGAGATTTTTAAAGGATTTTGATTTTTTCAATTCGTTTTTTAATATTCGAACTTTTTTCGAAATTTTTCCAAAAATCGGAAAATAAACCCACTAATTAAAAAACCCGTCTGGGATTCGAACTGGAAAATACAGTGTTTTGAACGTAAAATGAAGGAGAGTTCGAATAGAGTCCCCGCAGCCTTGAAGAGGGAGATTTCTTCAGGGGGCGAATAAGTAGTCCGAAGACAAAGTCGTAAGATATCAAGCCCCGCAGCTATCCATATTTTTTATCTGGAGGCAGAGCCGTATCAAAAGATCGCCAATTAGGCGTTTATTTATTTTAGCGCTTTTATTAAATATATTTTTGAAACAATAAATTATTCGGAGCATAATATTGATTTGTATTTTACTTAAATGAATAAAATAAGAAACATCGCGATAATAGCTCATGTAGATCATGGAAAAACCACTTTGGTAGACGCTTTATTGCGTCAGTCAGGCAGCAATTTAAGCAAAGATTTAATTGGAAAAGAATGTATAATGGACAGTAACGAAATAGAAAGAGAAAGGGGAATTACTATTTTTTCTAAGAATGCGGCAGTATATTATCGTGATACAAAAATAAATATAATTGATACTCCGGGTCATGCAGATTTTGGCGGAGAGGTTGAAAGGGTCTTAAATATGGCTGATGGTTGTTTGCTTTTGATTGACGCCAAGGAAGGTCCGATGCCTCAAACGAGGTTCGTTTTGAAAAAAGCGCTGGAGATGGGGCATAAAATTATTGTGGTTATAAATAAGATAGACAAAAAAGGTGCTCGGCCGGATTTTGCTTTAAATGCGACACTGGAGCTTTTCTTGGAATTGGGATCGTCCGAACATGCTTTAAACTTTCCGGTTATATACGCTACCGGAAAAGAGGGAAAAGCGGGAAGCGAATCCGATATCAATAAAATGAAAGATATTATTCCCATTTTCGAGGCTATTTTACAACACATTCCTTCGCATCTTGGAGAAGTTGATAAACCTCTACAAATGCTGGTTACTTCGACTACCTATGATAACTTCAAAGGAAAAGTTGCCATTGGAAGAATTCATAACGGCGTTATGAAAGTAGGTCAGGAGATAACCCATATAAACCGAAAAGGCGAAGCTAAAAAATATCGTTTGATTTCTCTGATGACGTTTTCCGGTTTGAGCAGGGTTGACATCAAAGAAGCTTTTGCCGGAGACATAGTCGCTTTGGCAGGAATACCGGATGTAACCATTGGTGAAACGATAGCCGATCTCTTACAGTTTGAAGCGCTACCTTTAATTAATATAGAAGAACCGACCGTGAAAACGACCCTTATGGTTAACGATTCTCCTTTTGCCGGAAAAGAAGGTCAGTTTTCCACTTCTCGTCAGATAAGAGAAAGGTTGTTTAAAGAATTGGAAACGGATGTAGCTCTTAAAATCAAGGAAACAACGGAAAGTAAATGGATGGTTTTTGGCCGGGGCGAATTGCATTTATCTATTTTGATAGAAAGAATGCGTCGGGAGGGTTATGAATTTCAAGTTTCAAGACCCAAAGTTATCACAAGAGAAATAAACGGTCAGCAAATGACTCCCTTTGAAAAAGTTTTTATCGAAGTTCCTGAAAAATATCAAGGCGTAGTTATGCAAAAAATGGGAAGTCGGAAAGGGGAGTTGAAAGAAATGAGAGAGGTAAAGGGCACGATTTTTTTAGAATTTTTAATCCCTACTAGAGGACTTTTCGGATACAGGAAAGAATTCTTAACCGACACCAAAGGTCTGGGAATAATAAATACGGCTTTTTTTCAATATCAACCGGACCCGGGAAATTGGAAAGAAAGAAGTCAGGGATCATTGGTCGCTTATGAGACGGGATTAACCAATCTTTACGGGCTAAGAAACGTTCAGAGCAGGGGAGTTTTGTTTTTAGGTCCGGGGATAATGGTTTATAAAGGTCAAGTAGTGGGTCAGAATTCCAGAAGCGAAGATATAAGAGTGAATGTTTGCAAAACTAAACATCTTTCAAATATGCGTTCAAGAGGAGAAGGAGTAACGGAGCATTTCAACACTCCGAAAACAGTGGAATTGGAAGATGCTTTAGAATATATTGGGGACGATGAATTGGTGGAAGCTACGCCCAAAAGTGTTCGCATAAGAAAAATATATTTAGATGAAATTAGCGCAAAAAGAGCAGAAAGAGAAAATAAATAAAAATATTTTTGGCATTCGTTCTGAAAAAGATAATATTTTTATAAACGCCAAAAAAGTTGATGAAGCCGACTGGTAAAAATATGGAAAAAACATCTCAAAATAAATTTAAGATTGCTTATAAAGAATTGAATCCTGAACAAAAACAGGCCGTTGAAGCCATTGAAGGGCCTGTTATGGTTATTGCGGGACCAGGTACGGGCAAGACGCATTTATTGACAATGAGAATCGCCAATATTTTAGCTCAGACAGATACGCCGCCAAAAGCCCTTTTAGCTTTGACTTTTACAGAGTCTGCGGTAGTTTCCATGCGTAAAAAATTATCGGAACTCATAGGGTCTCAAGCTTATCGCGTCAATATTACGACCTTTCATAGGTTCGCCAACGATGTTATCAAAAATTATCCCGATGATTTCCCGGAAATTATTGGTTCAACTAATATTCCAGATATTGACCAGGTGCAGATAGTTCGTCGAATTATAGACTTTGCAAATCTTAAAAATCTGAAACCTTTCGGCAGCCGCTATTTTTACCTTCGTTCAATCATTAACGCTATTAACGAGTTGAAACAACAAGGCGTGTTGCCTGAAGACTTTTCTATTATGATAAAAGAACAGGAAAAATCCTTTGCCAAAATAGAAGATCTCTATCATAAGACTGGTGTCCACAAAGGAAAGATGAAGGGGAAATATATAGATATGCAAAAGCATATTTCCCGCAATAAGGAGCTTGCTTTAATATATGCTGATTATCAAAAATCTCTAAGTTCTTCCAAATTTTATGATTATAGCGATATGATTATGCAAGCTATGATTATTTTGAAAAAAAACAACGATTTACTTTTAAGTCTTCAAGAGCAGTATTTATATATTTTAGTGGACGAGCATCAAGATACCAACACCGCTCAAAACAAAATTCTTGAGCTTTTGGCGAACTATCATAAAAATCCTAACCTTTTTATCGTCGGGGACGAAAAGCAGGCTATTTTCCGTTTTCAGGGAGCCTCTATGGAAAATTTCATGTATTTCAAGAATCTTTACAAAAATGTCAAGTTAATCACTCTCCATCGTAATTATCGTTCGACGCAAACTATTCTAAATGCAGCTTACAATCTTAACTCTCAAGCCGGTAAGCTTTTAGCCAAAGCCGGGCACGAAGAATCCCTTATTAATTTTTACATTTTGCCGACGCAGGAAGCAGAACAGTATTTTTTAGCTCAGAGCATTAAAAATCTTTTAAAGAAAAAAGTATCAGCTAGTCAAATCGCGGTTCTCTATAGAGAGAATAGAGACGTTATTCCTATAGCTAGGATATTAGAGAAGGCCGGTGTTCCTTTTATTATTGAATCAGACCAGGACGTTTTAAACGACGAGGACATTAGAAAACTTCTTATTATTCTTAAGACAGTCCAGAATTTCGGCTCTTCGGCTGAGTTAATAGAAATGCTTCATATTGATATTTTTGATATTCCACCGCTTGATGTTTATAAAATAGCTGGTTTGCGGCTAAACCCTTATAATATCATTAAGAATTGCAAAATAATGGAAAAAGCTGGTATAGAAGAAATAGATAAATTACTGGAAATATACCAAAAGCTTTCTTTTTGGAAAAGCGGAGTGAAAAACAAAGGAGCGATTCAGGCCTTTGAAGATATTGTTCGGGAATCAGGTTTTTTGGTTTATATCTTGAACAAGCCGGCGGCTGCCGAAAAACTGGCTAAACTTCATGCTTTGTTTGATCAGATAAAGTCACTTATTGAAAGTCACAAAGACTATAATCTTGAACACTTTTTTGAATATCTCAACGTTATCCAAGAACACAATGTTTTGATAAAAACAACTGTCTTTAAGCAGGCTCCGGGCAGAGTTAGATTAATGACAGCTCATAAATCAAAAGGCCTGGAGTTTGAGTACGTTTATATTACTAATGTCGTTGACGGTCATTGGGGTTCTCGTCGTCACTACGAACACATTAAGCTACCGCGGCAGGTTTATTCTTTATTAAAGAAAGTTGAAGAAACCTTTGTCGGAGACAGCGATGAAGACGAGCGTAATTTATTCTATGTTGCTTTAACTCGAGCTAAAAAACAAGTCTCGATACTTTATGCGAAACAGAACCAGAATGGTCGAGAGCAGTTGCCTTCGAGATTTACAACAGAAATAAAGCCGGAATTAATAAAAGAAGTTGAGGTTGATGAATCAAAGACAATAGTTAAAAAAGGAAAAGATTTAGAATTCGCTCCAGCACTTTTATTTCCCTCAACCGCTAAAGAAAAAGTTTTTTTGAATTCACTTTTCTATCAACAGGGTCTTTCTGTGACTGCCCTGAATAACTATCTTAAGTGTCCTTGGAAGTATTTTTACAATAATTTGTTGCGTATTCCCGAAGCTCCAAACAAGCATTTAATTTTCGGTACGGCCGCGCACAACGCTTTGAAGAGTTTCTTCAACAAGTTTATAAAAGGAGAAAACCCCGATAAAGAATATCTTATTAGTAGGTTTATCGAATCTTTAAATAACCAGCCTATTCAGAAAAAAGACTACAAAGAAGCTTTAGATAAGGGAAAAGCTGCATTTTCGGGGTATTACGACTATTATCATGAATCTTGGGGTACGAATATGCTCAACGAATTTAGTATTCATGGTGTTGACCTTGGAGACGATATAACCATAAACGGAAGATTAGATAATATTATCTCCCTTGATTCTTCAAACAACGTTAACGTTATAGATTACAAAACCGGCAAACCCAAGTCCCGTAACGAAATAGAGGGTTTAACTAAAACAAGTACCGGGGACTATAAACGCCAATTGGTTTTTTATAATCTGCTTTTAAATTATTATCAGGATGGAAAATTTAACATGGTGGCTGGTGAAATTAATTTTATAGAGCCGGACAACAAAGGTAATTACCGAAAGGAATTATTTGATATAAATCCAGAAGAAGTAGTTAGGCTTGAAAAACAAATAAAAGCAGTGGTTAAAGAAATTCTTTCTTTGTCTTTTTGGGATAAAACTTGCGACGATTCTAAATGTGAATATTGTAAATTGCGAAAAATGATTAAATAGAAAATAGTGTTAAATTTATTTTTGGGCTAATAAACAAAAAAACCGAAAAGTTTATAA
>CAZLAP010000045.1:0-27078 GCA_964557715.1 uncultured Candidatus Saccharibacteria bacterium | reverse complement strand
TTCCTCATTTGATTTTTTTTCTTCTTCCATCAATAAAAATTAAGTTGATTTCTTTTTGGCTTTTCTGATTTTTAAAATCTCTTCAGGAGAAGTGGTAATAAGCTGGTTTTCGGCGTAAGAGGCCACAACCTTTATTGAAGCGTGTTTTTGCCCGGCGAAGAAAAGACCTTCTCCGACTTCGCACTCAAGAAGCGAATATTTCTCTTCGTCCGTCAAATTAAAAGTTTTTTGAGTAACATCAATGGTGGCCGGAGATTGTTTCATTAAGAATTGCAGAGAGGAGTTGGAAATAATAGGTTCCCCGTATTTTGATTTCATAAAATCGTTTACGTCCTGGGTAATAGTTGTTACCCCCAGCCAGTATTTTCTGGCTCTTTTGCACATTCCGTAAAGGAAAGAAGAGCCATCGTCAGTCTGCATTATCCACCAGGCTTCGTCAATAACAAAAATCCTTTTTTTCATTTTTGAACGGATTTTATTCCAGATATATCTCATAATCACAAACATAGCCATAGGCTTTAATTCTTCTTCCATATCTCTTATTCCGAAAACAATCAGTGATTTATCCGTGGAAATGTCCGTTGGTTGGTTAAAAAATTGGCTGAAAGTGCCTTTGGTGAATTTTCTTATTCTTCTGACTAGGGACTCTGTTCCTTCCATTCCTTCAAGAACCTGTTCAAAGTCAGACATCAAGGGCGTTTTGGCCTGCCAGGTTGACGGGTTTGTTTCAGGGGTAATATCTTTGGCAGCGTAAGTTTCGCTTAAAGCCCTGTCAATAATCGCATCTTCTTCCGGGGTCAAGCCCCCCAGCATAATTCTTAAAAGACCAACTAAATTGATGATGTTTGAACGCAAAACATCTTCCGGGCTTTCGTCTTCTCCGGGAGTCGGCAAATCAAAAGGATTAATATGGTTTGGCGAAGATAAAGACATATTGAGAAAAGAGCCGTCAACAGCATCGGCCAACGAATGGTATTCGTTTTCCGGATCAAGCACTACGCATTCAACGTCAAGCATCAAATATCTTAAAATTTCCAGTTTGACTGCGTATGATTTTCCGGAACCAGATTTGGCGAATATAACGCTGTTTGCGTTTTCCAAGCTAAAGCGGTCAAAAAGAATCAAGGAGCTGTTGTGCATATTCATACCGTATAAAATCCCTTCGTTTGAACTCAAATCAAAAGAAGTAAAAGGAAAAGTGGAGGACAAGGGGTCGGTGTTCATCGGAGTATGCACTTGAATTTGGTCTAAACCGTAAGGCGAGGTTGAATTAAACCCCTCTTTTTGTTTGCAAAGGCAAGGTTTGACATATATCAGCCTTGATTCCAAAATTGACCTTAAATTTGTTTCCACTTTTTTGATTTCTTCAAGCGTATTTCCGTAAACAGTCAAATAAATCCCGAACCTGAACATTTTTTCCTGAGCAGTCTGCAGCCTGTCTCTTAAGTTTTCTAAATCTTGGTAAGCCGCTTCTAAAATAGGATCTCTTATTATTCCTTTTTCTTGCTTTTCTATAATTTCAGCATGAATTTCAGTTACTCTTTTTCTTAATTGCCTTAAAGTTTTAGTTGTATCAATCGGATGAATGTGGAAACCAATATTCATTGGTTTATCAAGATTTATTATCGGAGACAGCCAGGCAGCGTTTAAATATCTTGGATAGGAAAAAATAAAAAAAGACTTGGCGAACTTTTCTCCAAGCTTTAAATAGTCTGGTTTAATTTCAATTGAAGAAGGCGCAATAATATCTTTTGCGTCTATTATTTTTTCTTCAGCGGTTTTTTTTGAAGTTCCGAACGATTTTTTCTTAAAAAAATCAGAAAAGGAAAATTTCATAGTATTTTTTACTTCATTATCTCCGGTGGAATTTCGGGGAAATAGCCGGTTTCAGCCTGGTCAGGATGATAAAGGCTCCAAAAAAGTTCAATCAATTCCAAGGTACGAAGCGAAGAGCACTGAAGACCGCATCTTCTTAGCCCTAAAGACACAAATTCCATTCTTTGCCATAATTGCGATTTAGCTCGTTGGAATTTTTCTTCGCCAAGTTCGTCTTGTTTTTCAATTCCCTTTTTTGACATTTCAATCAAGGCAAAAGGAATGATGACGAAAAAAGTTTTAGTGAGTATGTGGCGGCCGCCGACCAGATCGCTGATAAATTTCCTATATTCGGCGATTTGAATTTTTAATAATTCATTTTGCTGTTTTGTTTCCGCTTCTTTTAATTTGTCCAGATAACCGGTAATATTGAGAATTCTTGATTGGACAACGATTTCAATAGGGAAATCCAGGGAATTTAAAAAACTTTGGAATTGGTAAATGATTGCTTTTTGTTCCTCGCTTGATTTCAGGGCAAAATTTAAAGACGAAACCATTAAAACCGCCCTTAGAGTTTTGTTTTTCAAAATAAGAACATCTTCTTTTATTTGGTCAATTTCTAAAAATTGTTGCGTTGACGCCTCAGGCATAAATTATCTAGTTTTTATTTCTATTTGAGTGTTCAGTTTTTTAAGGCGACTGTTCCCCGCGATTTTCAAAGGCGAACCTTCTTCAGATTTTTCATCTTTTATTTTTGTTTCTTCCTTATAAATTTTTATTTCCGGCTGTTCTTTTTTTCTCCAAATGTAGATTTTTGGTCCAATGCTGAACTTTAAAAAACTGGCTAAAACCGAAGGCAATGGTATCCCTCCTATTTTTAAAAAAGAAAAAATAATTCCTGTTCCGATTATAACAATGCAGGCTATGATAAAAAGAGTAAGGGGAAGAAAAAAATAAAACAAAAAACAAATAGCTACCGCTGTTCCAATAACAATAAATTGCTTTAAATCTAAAGGTCCTAAGATTTTTGATTCGCGTTCAATGAATTGAGGGACAACAAACCTCATATTTTATTCAATTGGTTCTTGGTATTTATCTCCAATGACTGATTTTTTTTCTATTTTTTTAATCATTGGTTTTTTGGTTTTTTCTTCCGTAGCGTTTTCTTCTTTTTCATAAAGTTTATCCAGCGCAGGCTTTACAGGAAGAAAAATAATTCTGCCAATCATTTGATTTATTTTCTTAGCTGAATTTTCATTAATTTTTAGTTCATTTTCAATAGTTTTTTGCAGTTCTTCAGGCGGAAGAATCCCCAGCAAGACGTCGCCAATTAATTCAGCAATCTTTGAATTATTTTCTTCTTTAACGCCGACCTTTAGGCAGATTGAATGTATATTATCAGCGGTTTCAACAGAAAAAATCGCTTCTTTTAATTCTTTAGGAATATTTTCGTAAATTTTCCAAAGCTGTTCTTTTGTGTATTCGGACATATTATGGTGTTTGTTGTTTTTTAAACTTTTTGTTTATTATAAGCCTCCTTTTAACCATTTTTTAGCAAATTCATCTGATTTTTTGTCGCCTTTGCCTCCTCCGAATCCTAAACGTTGGCCAGCAGTATCTTTTATGAACTGTGACAGAGCCGGATTTTTATTTGAAAAATCAGGGGTATTTTTAATTGCGCCTTCAAGAGCCGCTACTCCTTTTGCGCCGTGAGTTTGTATTAGCGATTGGACGTGGCGGCCGTCCCAAGAGTTGGCGATAGCTTTCATAATTTCTTTATCTTCCAGCGCTTTTTTCGAAATTTGGCCTGCCCTCTGGGGTCTTATTTTTTCTATTTCTTGCGCGCTTGGCATAGCGCTGACAATTTCCTTATCAGAGTTGTATTTTTTAGCGTCCAGCTTTATATTTTCTATTTCTTCTCTGGTCAGTCCGTAATTATCTATCGCATCGTCAAGATTATTATCTTTTATCATAGCGTTAAGAGCTGCTACTCTTTGCGAAGAAGTAGTTGCTCTTCGTAGCGCGGATACTTGGTAATCTATATTTTTCCCTGAAAGTTTTTTCTCTCCTTCTTCTATTAATTTTCTTTGAGAATCCACTAAGCCTGGACCGATTGTATGGCCGACTTTCCTTGATACGGCCCAAGGGACCGAAGCAGCAGCTTTTGTCCACCATCTTTTCCCGGGAGTTTGAGCTGTAGCCATTTTTTTTGCAATTTGCTGCACTTTTTCACTGCTTGCAATATATTCTGCGCCCCTGTTTTTAGTCCATTTTCCTATTTTCCCCCCGTATTTTTTTCCTGTTTTTTTTGCAAAACCAATTATTTGGCTGCTTCCCATAGCTCCAGATGTAATTCCGAAAACAAAGCCAAGATAAAGGAAAACCACAGGAACAAGTCCTGGCAATATTACGCCGCCAATGCCCGAAGCAGGAGCAATGACATTGCTTAGCATTGTAAATTGGTCTCCCAGATAAAGGAAAAACCCCATTGTTACGCCGATAAATGACCATTGAATAAATTGGTTCCACCATATTTTCCAAAAACTCCTGGTAGCTGGGAGTATGTAGGAGGCGAATGCTAAAGGTGATAGAATCACTAACAACCAGATGGCCAAATACCTGACCATAAAGATAAAAGCGAAAAGAAGCAGAATTAAAAATAAGGCAAAATTAACGCCAATAAGCACGATCAAAGCTAAAACCGTTTCAGCGCCTGTTTTTACATCAAATTTTTTCCAGTCCACTACTCCTAATAAAGCATCGCCTACACTCTTCAAAGTGCTTATTAGCCGTTCTCCGCCTGTTATTTCTGAAGTGAAAAAATCCATTAAAATGTTGCTGGCGTCAACGATTAAGCCGCAGATAACGGGCGAGAAATTAACTAAAAGGGCAATTAGGATAAAAATTGGCAAGAGTTTTTTTGTTTCGTATCCTGCCAATCTTAAAATAGTAGTTAAAGCGATAAAAACCAAAATTAAGACCAGAAACATATTAACCAGCGGCAAGGTAATGCTCAGGCCGATTTCCACAATGGGATTTTTAGTGTAGGACCAGTCAATAAAAGACGAACTCAAAACCCAATTTAAAACCATGCCTCCGAAGCCAGCGAAAAGGGTTGAAAGACCGGCCAACATCACCAAGACTAAAGAAATGGTAACCATTGGAATATAGGTAACTGCATTAATGAGCCATTGCCATTGCGCATGGGCTGTTTGTCCGGGCAAGAAGATCCCCAAAAGAATAAAAAGCGAAATGAATAAAATCACCCTTTTCTTTAAAAGGAAAAAATGGAATATTTTTTTAAGCGAACTGTTCATTTTTATTATTATACTTTAAAAAAAATATTTTTAATATACGCCTCCGCTAACAACCACCATTTGTTCTGCGCAAGGATGATAATTCCACTTAATAATCCAACCCCCGCTGTAACACCATTTGCCCATTAAATTGTCCTCAAGGGAAGGATCGCTTTTGGCAAAAACATCAATTTCTACTTCATTGTCAGACGGCCATGTTCCGCCTTGATTTTTTCTGTAGAAAATAACCATTAATTCGCCTTCAATTCTCAATGACTTAATTTCCTTAGGATTGAGATTGCAGGTAGAAATCAAGCCGTTAATTTCGCATTTTTGCGTTTTTTTACTAGTATCATCTCGATTAAAGTCAGTCAGTTCGTATGTTTCAGCGTGAGCTCCTGTTCGTGGTTGGCGCAAAATAAACGGCCTGACAGAAGAGGGCTTGAACTTTAAATTTGAACCGGTTATCTTATCTAATTCTAAAGTTGCTATTACTTGAGCTTTGCCGTCAAATTTGCTTTTTTCATAAAAAATTGCTCCATATAATATGCCTGTTTCAGAAGTAACAGCATAAGCATGCGTGGCGCGATTATTAACGCTCTTGTCTAATTCTCCTTCAGTCGGCGCTCGCCAGCAATTAGCGCTGATTTCTTTTAAAAGATTTTTTATCCGCTCAATTTTTTTCTCTCTTTCAGGCGCTTGCGGGTTTTCAGTTTCTTTTATTTCTTGTTCTAAACTTTTAATTTCTTCCAGCGTTGTTTTGCAATCTTTTAGGCAAAGATAAATTCCCGGTTGGAGCGTGGAGAAAATAGAAGGCAGTTTTCCAATTTGCAGTTTTTTTAATTCCGGGTTGATGTTAGTTAAAATAAACCAGGAAGACATTAATATTAAAATGCCCAAGAAAGCAGCGGAAATCCAATTTTTAGCGTCCTGTATTGCTTCCGGTTTGCCGGTTGAGGTTAGATAGCGAAATCCGCCGTAAATTAAAGCGCCGAAAGCAATAAGGCCGGTAATCCAGATTGAGAAATTAAAAATATATCTGACATAAGCCGGGATTTCCGTTTCAACAGTTTCAAGGGAAGGAGCGCCTGGCACGTCAGGATATTCAATTTCCAGTCCTCTTTGGCCAAAAACTTTGTTTGGCAAAAAAAAGCCGAATAAAGTCAAAAAGAAAAAAAAGAATAAAATAAATAAAAATATGCTTTTTTTCATAATTTCTTTAATAATTTATATGAAAATGAGGGCCGTAAGAATCGCATTCATTAAGTTTGCCGCTAAAACCTGCTTCCTCAATACATTGTCTGGTAATTTCTGTGTTATTGCAGAGAACAGCTGAATTTACGTCAACACATTTGCCGTTAATGTGATGGCATTTGCTGATATGCTGGACTACGGGCGGACAAGCTTCTGTTACCCGCCAGCCAATAATGTTGTTTCTGTCAAGGCAGTCTTTAAAGATAACCAGTTTGGCAGCCATTTCCGGGTCAGTATAGCAGCCGTCTTTGCAAGTTATGCCGTAATCGGCCAGCAGAACGCAACCGCTGCCTTCTGGCGAAGAACACCTGCATAATGTTTCAGGCAAACAGCATTGTTCGTTTTCTTCCGGACAGGGCAAATTTGATTCAATATAATATCCTGACGAGCAGCTCTGCTCTGTTTTTATGCAGGTTCCTCCAGAGGGTTCGCAAGAAGGCTTGGTCGGTTCAACTTTGGACATTGTGTTTATAATTCTGATTATATCGTCGGCTATTTGCTTTATTTTCTTGACAATGGATTTAACTTCATTAACCCGGTTTTCAATATCATCAGTCGGACAGGGATTGCCGCCGCTGCAGCCGGCAGGGAAACAGCCGGTGGTGTCATGGCAGCCGCCGCTACAGCTGCCCGAACATTTATCTTTTACATTGGACAGACATTGTTCGGGTAATTCTGCTAATTTAGTTGACGGATCGTCTATTTTTTCAATTTCTTCAGCCAAATCAAGAAGTTTTCCTTTTAAATTTTCCTTGTAACTTTTCTCTTTTTCTAACTTATCTTTATCATCTTCAAGAGAATTAATTATTGCTTGCGTTAAATTCTTTTCCGTGCCTTCGTCAAGCTGCTCTAAGACTTTTTTTTCTGCTGTTATTTTTTCTTCGTACCATTCAATTTTTTTATTGATAATCTCATTTATCTCCGTTTCAATGTCTTCTGCTTCAGCTAAAGCCCTATTTTTATAATAAATTATTATATCTCTTAAATCAACGAATCTTTGTAGATTTCCTCGAATTTTCAGATAATCAGGGCAAGGTTGGTTATAAGAGCTGCTATAGCAGTAAAGCGCAGAACAATCTCCATAATAATCAAGATTGTAATCGCCGTTACTTTCTCCTTCAGTGCCTCCGCCGCCCATACCGCCGCCTCCGCCGCCCATACCGCCGCCGCCACTGCCTCCGCCGTTTTCTTGACAAATGCAGGCTGGTTCAGTTTCACTGCAATCACAATTGTCGGTAAGAGATTTTATTTCTTTTGCCGTATTTTCAATTTCATCCGCAACTTGTTTGACCGCTTCAGCCAAAATTTTGACTCTTGTAAAGGTATCGTCGCCCTGCGTTGAAATCGGCGTGATTAAGGGAGACTCTTTTGAAACTGGCGTTATTGCTAAATCAAAAATAACTAATTGAGGATTAATAGTGGTTAGAATTAAATAAGAAAATAACAGGATAAGAATTCCCAAAATTATGGATCTTATTTGTTTTTTGGCTTTATTTCTTTTTTCTGGATCTCCGCCTGAAGTCAAAAGATTAATTCCAAATAAAATCAAAGCTGCAAAAGCGATAAACCCGATAGTAATAATGGTGAAATTAAAAATATATTTAATGTAATAGGTAATTGGAATATCGGTTGCTTCGGGTTTCAGTTCGGAGATTTCCGGATATTCAATTTCCAGTTCTCTTTGGCTAAAAACTTCTTCTTGCAGAATAAAATTAAACAGAACAAAAAATAAAAGCAAAAAAGAAAAAATAACAATATTTTTTTTAATCTTTTTTTTCATAATTTACCCTCCGCAACAATAAAAATTATTTTGATGGAGGCAATTAGCAATAATTTCACTTTCTTTAGTTTTCCCTGACCGTTTAAGCTCTTTTGATTTTTCCTTTAGGCAATCCTCCAGACATTCTTTGTATTTTTTTTGCCCTTCTTCCAAGTAGCATTTATTTAAGCACTCGTTATACTCCGGCTCTTGAAAACAGCAGTAACGGATTACTCCTTTAGGGCCGTCAGAATGAAGAGCGCTTTCACAATCAGCCAGCAATATCATTTCCTGTTCCCATTCAAATTCGGTGAGAAGTTCAGTAACGCATACTTTCATGGGCCCCCTAAGTTCGTTTTCCAAATCTTCCAATAATTTAGGCACAACTTTATCAATAATATTTATTGTTTCATCAACTATTTCTTCAATTTGTGATTTTATTTCTTTGATTTTTTCAAGTTGTTCGGCAATTTCAGAAAAGGGACAGGGCGAACCAACGCATAATTCAATTACGCATACGCTTTTTACTTGGATGCAAATAGAAATGCATCTTGGCAGTTGAGAAGTGCATTCACTGACTAGAACATGCATTTTATCAACCGCTTCAGCCATTTCCCTGTTTTTTTGGCTTAATGCTTCCAATCTTTCCGTTAGCTTATAGCCTATTCTTTTTGCCCGGTCAATTATTTCGCCAACAGGAATTTCAACAGTGCAAGCCATTGTTTCCATGCCTTCTTCCGGATGCTCTGTATAAGCAATCTCTTGGCCTATTGAGGTTTCTGAAATGCTACGGTATTCACCAGAAACCGTTCCGCTCACAGGGCAATAAAAATTTGCCCAATCTTCAATGGTTAATATATTTTCCCAAAATTTTATCTCTAAAATAAGCCATTTGTTAGTCAAATAATTTTTTTTAGTATTTAAAAATGCTGCCAAGCTGTCCAAGGTTCTTAGTTCGCATTCCAGCATAAACTTTTCAGCTCTTTCCAGCTTAATTAGCTCTTCCAGTAAAAGTCTGATTTCTTGCGTTGTTTTATTCAATTCCTCTTCTAGTTCGTCAAGCTTTTCCAGATTATCTATTTCAAGGTCTTCAATATCATCCCTAACATTTTCGCAAGTGTCGCAAGTGCAAGATTGTCCTGATACGCAGGGGTCACATTGAGGATCAGCTTGGTCGCAGGAGCATTGGTCAACTTTTTCTTTCAAGTCTTCGCTTTGTTCTTCAATGTCTTCAACAATGTCAAGCGTAGTTTCCGCATTCTCTTTGATTCTTTCCATTCTTTCTTCCTCAAAAATTATTCCAATTATAGCGGCAAAAGGCACTTCAGTGCTAATTAAGCTAAGGTATGATTCAGGCGGTACGGAAGCAATTTCCGGTCTTTCAATCTGCTCGATCGGTTCAAACTTTGGCATTTCCAAGATAACCAACTCGGTATTAATGGTTTTCATAATTAGAAAAGAGGATAATAGGACCAAAAGCCCTAAAAAGGTGTAGGTGATTTGATTTTTAGCCGAAGCTATTCTTTCCGGCTTGCCGAATGAAAAAAAATAAAGAAAACAGCCGTAAAGGAAAGCGCCGAAAGCTATTATTCCGGACAGCCAAATGGCCAAATTGTATATATATAAGAAATAAAGCGAAAGTATTTGTTCCGAAGACGCGGTTTTTAGAAATTCCTGCGGCGGAACAGCGCCGGGAACTTGAGGATAATTTATTTCCAAAGCTAAAGCGCAGTTGCTGCTTAAAAAGAGAGAAAAGAGGCAGGAAAAAAGAAAAATTGCAAATTTTTTATTTTTCGTCATTTTTTTGCTTCGGTTTCTTTTATTCTGTTATTCTACCTCAGGCTTTTTTCTTATTCAAGGGAAACAAAGACAAGCTTCAGGGCTTGTGGATAAAAACCTTGACTTTTTCAGCCAAGAAGCTATCTTAAAGAAAGTTAATATGTTGGATTATTTGAGTACCGAGCTCCGCAAAGGCGGAGCAAAGGTTAAGAAAATTCTTGTTTGTTTAATTAATTTAAATAGGAAAGTCGGAAGTTTTTCAGAAATTCCTTGCTCTTCTATGGCAATAATTGCCTTTTTTTTGTTTATTTTTGTTTTTTTGGGCTCGGGCCTTATTTTAAAATCGCTGGCAAGCAAAAGCGATTTTTTTCCTGTTTTAAAAAACAATGAGAAAGACAATTTATTTATCAGCATAACAAAGAAATTTTCATCCGAACCTCCGGAATTTCTTTTAGTCGGCAATCAGAGTTTAAAAGCTTCTTCCCCTCCTAATGTTTTTTCTTCGCAAGTTTTGGGAGCTTTGGTTGCCGGCTACGAGGAAGAAGAAGACAATAAAGATGTTATTACGGAATATATAGTTGAAGACGGAGACACTTTGTGGTCTTTAGCCGGCAAGTTCAACATTTCCATTGACACTATCCGCTGGGCTAATAATTTAAGCGAAAAATCAACAATCAAGCCCGGAGATAAATTAGTTATTTTACCGGTTTCAGGTACGGTTCATATCGTAAAATCTGGAGACACTGTTTCTGAAATCGCTAAAATTTACAAAGGAAAAACCCAAGAAATAATTTCTTTTAACAAAATAGCCAACGAGAACGACATTTATGTCGGAGATATTCTTATTATTCCCGGCGGTTCAATGTCTGCCCAGGCACAGCCTGTGCCTGTCGGCGCTCCTTCGGCTGAGAGCCGTTTTATAGCTCCTGTTTCTTCTCCCTATATAATAACACAGGGAGGTCACGGTTATTATGACAGATATTACGGTTATACTGCTGTAGATTTTTCCTACGCAGGATATGCTTGCGGCAGGTCTGTTTTTGCCGCTGCCGGAGGCATAATCCAAAAAACCGGCTATGACAGAATTGCCGGCAATTATGTAAGGATTTTGCATCCTAACGGAGTCGTTACTTTTTACGGCCATCTTTCCGGCATTGCCGTTAAGAAAAATGAGGCAGTGGGCGTGGGAGACGTAATAGGATTTATAGGAAATACCGGTTATACCATAGGCAGAACAGGATGCCATCTTCACTTTGAAGTTAGGGGAGCTAAAAACCCTTTTGTTAAATAAAATTAAAAATATTCAAAAAACCGCCCAATAAGGCGGTTTTTTGAATTATTAATCCGCTAACGAACTTCTCCGCTTCCTATTATAGTGGTGTCGTCGGGCAGGTTAGTATCTATTGCTTCGTCATCCGCTGAAAGAATCATTTCTGTCCATTGGTCTTTTGCCGAAACCCTGACTTCGTTAATCAAAGTTGCGATTTTTCCTTTTTGAGACAGTTCGGGAACAAAGGCGATTTGGAAAGCCGCAACGCAGGGATTTTCTAAAACTCCCGCTCCTGGATTAACATTGGCAATTTTCCAAATTACTTCTGACGGACCGGCAGAAGCTCCTCTGACTATAAGGTCGTTGAGTTTAGTTCTGGTTAATTCGTCAATATAGCCTGTGGCTTCTTGCAGGCCTTGAGGCTCCAGTATTTCTCGTTTATATTTTTCTTGGAAATATTTGACTGCGTTAAAAGTTACGCTTCCGAAATAGCCGCTGGTCGGCGTTTCCTGGGGATAATAACGAGGGACTTCGCTTTTAAGTATAATTTGCAGATAGCGCACTTCGTCGTTGCTTGACCCTACGTATAGCGGTTTTTCAAATCTGAAATTTGACGGAATTTCCGCGTACGGGCTGCGCACTTCAAGGTCTGTTGCTACTGTCATTTCTCCGTGAGTCGCCTTAAAGCTTCTAAGGGTAACTCCTTCGGGGATGGAAGCCTTAGCTATAACATCGCCTATCCAATTGTAATAATTTTCAAGCTTCCAAACAATCGTATAATAAGTAATTTCGTTGACTATTGGAGGATGCTTGCCGGGATTTTCAAAAAATCCGTATTTATCCCTGTAATAGCCTTCTTGCGCAATTTTTATCTGAGAGTTGACCCTGTTCCTGAATTCTGTTTCAAAGCCAGCCAAAAGCACCCTGTTCCTTATTGAAGCATTGGTCTCTGCCAAATCTTTCGGCTTGTAATCTTCCTTTAGCTTGATCCAAAACTCTACTGAACCTTCTTCTCCGGGCGTCAAATATCTTAGCTGGGCTATTTTATCTCCGTTCCAGGAAATGGAATTGCTTCCAGGACTGAACGCGCCCAAGGGAGCTTCTATTGTTGACAGGTCAAAGAGCACTCCGTCCAAGACAGTGGTTAAAGTTAAATCTCTGACCGGTTCGCTTTTAATGTTTTTAAAATAAATACTGTAATGAAGTCTTTCTCCGGGATAAGGGAGATGTTTTTCCTGGTTGTTAATTTTTTGAGAGAATAAAAAACTGGGTTCGTAGGTGACAACATTGGCCGTATCTTCTTTGAGCAGAATGTCTGTGCCGTGCAGGCTAATGAATAATTGGGCCTTGAAATTCAGCTCTTTGCCGATTTCCTGGCCGATAGGGAAAGTTCCGGTTATTTCCACTTCTCCTTTGCCCGAGTGCTCCAATGGCGGAACTTCAAACTTCTGCTCCTCGCTTTTCTCGGGGATTGATTCTTTAAAAGTGAAGTCGTCCGGAAAGTCAACCGATAGCTTCAGATATGGTATGGTCAGTCCTGCGGAAGAAAAATATTTTATTCTAAAAGTGAAATCAGAAACTTCTTTGGCAGATGTTGGAATTCTTTGAGGTATGTCTAAAACCAAATCTATCGGCACTTCGGAAATAACCGTATTAAGATAGGCGATTTTTGACATTATTAAATCAGTCTTTTTCCCCGTAGAATAGTTTAACCAGGTTTTTGCTTCTCTTTTTTCGTTTTCTCTTCCGAAAAGCTGAGCCTTAAACTCAAATCTTTTTTCTTGGTTGGGATAAAGGTCTTCTTCAAAAGATATGGTCTCAATCAGGCTTTTTTCCGGCCAGGACAAAGAAGGAAAATGAAAAACCAGTTCCGGGTTTTTTAAAATAACATTGCCGGTATTTTTTAAAATTACCGTATAGGTTATAACCTCTCCTGTTTTGGCCGTTTCCGGCCCGAGAAGACTGACTTCAATTTTAGTTCTGGGCAAGACAAAATTAACAATTAATAAAAAAGCCGCCAAAATCAAAACAAAAACCAGTATTGTGCTGATAATAGCCGTTTTCTCCGAAACCTCGCTCGTTTTAAAAAATAAGGCGGCTGATTTGAGTTTTTCCTTTGATGTTTCCAGCATTTTTTTATTTTACCGATTTTTTGCAATTCAAGCAATATCTGGCGGCAGGATAAATCTTGAGTCTTTTTTCGTCAATCTTGCCTTGGCATTTTTCGCACAATCCGTATTTACTTTTTTTAATTTTTTCCAAAGCTGAATTAATATTCTTTAATCTTGTTTCCAATCCGTATTCAACCGGCAGAAGCCTGCTGTATTCTTCCACTTCGTCAGCCGCCTGCTCCAAAGCCGCTGAACCGGCTTCTTTATCGTTGAAATTGGGAAAACGGGTATCCCAATCGTCTTTAAGTTTTTTGTCCTTATTGGCAAAAGCTGCCAATTGTTCTTCAGCTTCCTTTTTTTCTTTTTCCAATTTTTGTTTCAATTCTGCCAACAGGCTTGTTTTCATTTTTTTAATAATTTAAATTTATTTTTTATCTCATTACGAAAAACCAATATAAAAATACAATTATCAAGGCAGCAGCGGCGGCCAAAATGATTCTGATTAAAACTTTTTGGACAGGGGTTGATTTTTTAGCCATGCCGGGGATTGTTTTTTTCCGCGCTTCTTCTGTTTCTTTTTTTGCCGGCGGTTCCTTTTCTGTTTTCGGAGGTTCGGAATAAGGCGTTGTTAGCGGCTCTTTTTCCTGCCTTTGCATAAGCCTTCTTTTTATTTCTTCCTGTATTATTCTTTTTCTTTCTTCTTCGCTTATTTCTTCTTCTTCTTCTTCTTTAATTCTTGGTTCGGCGACTGGCGCTTTTTCTGTTTCTTTTTTTGGTTCCGGAGGCTTTTTTTGTTTTTCCTCTGCGTGAGATTTATCGCTTTCGGCAGCTGTTTCTTTTTTCTCATTTTCCTTTCCTTTTTTAATCTCTGTTGCTTCTTCTTCTTTTTCAACCTTGGGTTTTTCTTCTTTTTGCTTCTCTTCCTGTTCTTGCGATAAGCCTAAAAGCCGATTGGTTTCTTTCAGTCTTGTGTTTAAAAGATTTTCTTTTTCAATAATCGTTCTGTATTCTTCTTCCGCTTTTTCCAAGTTTGAAGATACTTCTTTTTTTTTCTGTTCTGTTTCCCATCTTTTTTTCTCCAGATTTTTTCTGTCATCTTCAACCCTCCATCTTTCTTTTTCAATTTTTCTTTGTTCTTTTGGCTCAGAAATTCCTCTTTCTTTTTCCGTCATGCTTTTTATCACCTCTTCGGTCAGTTTCTCTTCTTCGGAAGTTCTGCTCAATTCGTCTTCAATCTTTTTTTTCCTTGCTGAAAATTCGTTTTTCCTGTTTTCCGTTATTTTCTTTTCCCTGACCAGTAAAGAAATTTCATTTTTCAAGCGAGCTTTATTGCGGACAAGTTCTTCTTCTTTTCTTTTCCGCAAGATTTCATTCCATTCCTTTTTTAGTTTGCCTTCTTCCAGCAAAACTTTTTGATATTTCAAATCGGTTTCTTTGATTTTCCCTTCAATTTTTTCTATTTCTTCCAATATCTGCCATTTTCTTTTTTCAATGTTTCTTCTTTCAGCGTCTGCTTCCCATCTTTGCTTTTCGGTCTTGCTTTTTTTGTCAGCCGGAGTCTTTTTTTCCAGCTCTTCAATCTTTTGGACTTTGTCTTCAACCGCTGCCTCTTCTTCGTTAATAGGTTTAAATTTTTCTTTAATTTTTTTGATTTCTGCGAAAAATTGGTTTTTTTCCTTATTTATTGCTTCTTTTTTCAAAGAAACATTCTCAAGCTCTTTGTTAAGCTCGGCCAGTCTTAGTTCTTCGGCTTGTTTGGCTAAAAGTTTTTCTTGTTTTACTCTTTCCTCTTCTTCCTCTTTTCTTTTTTCCTCCATAATCTTTTCCTGTCTTGTTTTTTCCTCTTCTTCCTCTTTTCTTTTTTCCTCCATAATCTTTTCCTGTCTTGTTTTTTCCTCTTCTGTTTTTTTTCTTTCCCCTTCCTCAAAAGTTCTTTTCTGCTTTATTTTTCTTTCTTTTTCAACTTCAAAATCAGCGGGTTTTTTAACTTCGGCAATTTTTGCTTCTTTAATTTTTTCTTCTCGTTCTAAGATTTTTGCTTTTCTTTGCGCCAAAAGTTCGGCAATTCTTTCCTTGGTGACGATTTTTTTTGTTTCAGTCAGAGTTTTTTCCGTTCCTTCCAGCCCTTTCAATTCGGCAATGTCTTTTTGCATCGTCCTTATATTCAAAAAATTTGTTTCTTTTGTTTTTGTTTCCATTAATTTTTATTATGTTTATTTTTTTACTTCTTTCAAGGAAAGATTTATTCTTCCTTGTTCGTCAATGGAAATCACTTTAACCGGAACAATGTCTCCGATTTTGACAATATCTTCCACTTTTTTAACCCGATAAGGAGCTAATTGAGAAATATGAACCAGTCCTTCTTGGCCGGGCAGAATTTCAACAAAAGCTCCGAAATCTAAGATTCTTTTGACTTTGCCCTGAAAAATTTCTCCTGCTTTGACTTCTCGGGTAATGTTTTTTATCCATTCCACCGCTTTTTTGGCTGCTTCTTTCTTTTCCGCAGTTATAAAAATTTTGCCCGAATCCTCAATATCTATTAATACTCCGCACTCTCCAATAATTTCATTAATCACTTTTCCTCCCGGTCCGATCACTTCTCTTATTTTAGCAGGATTTATCTGTAAAATTAATATCCTTGGAGCATAAGCTGAAAGTTCGGATTTTGGTTTTGAAATCACTTTCGCCATTTCGCTTAAAATATGCAATCTTGCTTTTTTCCCTTGTCCAAGGGATTTTTCTATGATTTCTTTATTTATACCCTTAATTTTTACGTCCATTTGAATCGCAGTGATTCCGTTCTCAGTTCCCGCTATTTTAAAGTCCATATCTCCGAAATGGTCTTCAGGTCCCTGGATGTCGGTTAAGATTTTATAATTTGTCTTGTCAGCCATCATTAAGCCCATGGCTATTCCTGCAACCGGTCTTTTTATCGGCACTCCGGCGTCCATTAAAGCCAGGGAAGAAGCTGAAACAGCTGCCATAGAAGTTGAACCGTTGGAAGACAGAATTTCAGTGACTATTCTTATAGTATAAGGGAAATCGTCAAAACTGGGAATAAGCGGCAGTAAAGCTTTTTCCGCCAGCATGCCGTGGCCTATTTCTCTTCTGCCTGGGCCCCTCATTGGCCTTGTTTCTCCCGCAGAATAAGGAGGAAAATTATAATGGTGCATAAATCTTTTTTTCCCGATGGTTTCCATTCCTTCAAGAAGTCTGACGTCTCCCGGCGCGCCCAAAGTCAAAATGGACAAAGCTTTAGTTTGTCCTCTGGTAAAAAGTCCGGAGCCGTGCGTTCTTGGCAACAGGTCTGCTTCGCATTGAATCTTTCTTGTTTCTTCAGTTTTTCTATTGTCAGGCCTTTCTCCGGATTTGGTTGCTTTTTCATGGATTAGCTTTTCTGTTTTTTGTTCCAAAAGTTCTTTGGCATAAGCAATTTTTTTTCCGACATTCGGCAAATCGGCATATTTTTCCTGAACATAATAAATTAAATCTTCTTTTAACAAATTAACTTCATCTGTCTTTTTTTTCTGAAAAAGAGCTTTTTCCAAGCGATTTCCGAGAAAGTTTTTTATTTCTTTTTCCAGCTCAGGGTCTTTAACAGGCTCTTTAATTTTAATTTTTTCCTTGCCGGTTTCTTTTGTAATTTCTTTCTGGAAATCAAGTAATTTCTTAAGAATTGGTTCGGCAAAGTCAACTGCCTTTAAAACAACATCTTCTTTTGCTTCATTGCTTTCCATCTCAATCATATTGATTAAAATTTCATTATCGTCCTTCAAGCCGGCTATCGCCAAATCCAAGTCGCTTTTTTCTCTTTCTTGATAGGTAGGATTAAGAATGAAACTTTTTTCCGATTGCCCGGCTGAAAGCCCGATTCTTAAAGCTGCGATGGGGCCTGACCAGGGGATGTTGGAAACGGAAAGAGCCAGCGAAGCGGCAAACAGGCCGATAATGTCAGGATCGTTTTCGCTGTCCCAGGAAAGACAGGTAACCACCACTTGAACTTCTCTTTTTAAATTTTTGGGGAATCTTGGCCTGATTGCTCTGTCAATGAATCTGGCAGTTAGAATAGCTTCGTCAGAAGGCCGGCTTTCCCTTCTCATATATCTTGAGCCCAGTATTTTTCCGGCAGCGTAATATCTTTCTTCATAATCAACAGTTAAAGGAAAAAAATCTATTTCCTCTCTTTCGTAATTTGAAATACAGGCTGTGGCTAAAACCGTGGTTTCTCCGTATTGGACCAAAACGCTGCCCGAGGCTTGCTCCGCCAGACTGTTGACTTCAACTTTCAATTCTTTTCCGCCAATATTTAACTTAAATGTTTTCTTTTCCATTTTTCAACAAGTGCACTTTGTGCTTCCTCCGAGGAAGCACAAAGCTGTGCCTTTATAATATTATTTTTTATTTTTTTTTAACAGATATTTTTCCGGGTTTTTTTCCAAATCAATAAATTCATCGGCAATTTCTTTTAATTTGGAAGAAGATGACCTGTCAAAAGCGACAATTTCCGTTCTTTTTCCTTGGTTTTTTAAATATTCCACTAATTGGATAAAATCGCCGTCGCCCGAACACAGGACAATTGTGTCAACGCTGGGAGCGATTCTTATGGCGTCCACAGTGATTCCAACGTCCCAGTCAGCTTTTTTCAGCCCGCCGAAAAATTCCTGCAAATCTCTGACTTTGGTTTCTATGCCCAGTTTGGTTAAGGCTTCAAAAAAAGGTTTTTCTTCTCCGCTTTTCGTTCTGACAACGTAAGCGAAAACCCTTATCAGTATTCTGCTGGAAACAGCCAATTTCAAAATAGCTCCGAAATTAGCGCGGGCTCCGTAAAGATTTCTCGCCGAGTAATAAAGGTTTTGAACGTCAATTAAAACAGCGACTCTTTGCCCGGGGTGTTTGATAACCATAATTGTTTATTTTTTAAGCCCTATTTTTTTAATAAGACCGTTATATCTTTTGCTGTCTTCTTGTTTTAAAAAGTTCAGCAAAGTTCTTCTTTTAGAAACCATTTTCAGCAAACCTCTTTTTGAGTGGAAATCTTTTGAATGTTTTTTTAAATGCAAAAGCAATTGCTTGATTTCTTCCGAGAGTAAAGCAATTTGCACTTCCGGCGAGCCGGTGTCCAAATTATGAAGCTTATAATCTTTTATTATTTTTTCTTTTTCTGGCGGCGTTAGCATATTTTTTTAAAAAAAAATGGTTGATGCCCCGTGAGGGATTCGAACCCCCGACCTTGAAGTTAAGAGCTTCCTGCTCTGCCAATTGAGCTAACGGGGCAAATGCGGAGCTAATAATCTTTTATGCCCCCGGAAGGATTTGAACCCACAATCTTCTGCTCCGAAGGCAGACATGTTATCCATTACACCACGGGGGCTCCTTATTTGGAAGATTATCACAATCAATTGAAAAAAACAAGTTTTTAAGATAGAATAAGAACGTAAATCTTAAACCAAAAAGCGCAAAACAATATGAATATTCCGGCAGAGGTTAAGAATATAGTTGAAAAACTCAAAAAAGCCGGCTATGAAGCCTATATTGTCGGCGGCTGCGTTAGGGATTTGATAAGAGGGGCAAAGCCTGAGGATTGGGATGTGGCAACTTCTGCCAAACCTGAGGAAATTCAGAGAACAATGGAAAAAGCGCGTTTAAAGACTTTTTACGAAAACGAATTTTTCACTGTTGGTGTGGTCTGGCCAAAGACGCTTGCGTCAAAAAACAAAATTAAAGAAATTCCTTTTGACATTATTGAAATCACCACTTATCGGAAAGAAGCAAAATACACGGATAAAAGGCATCCTGACCAGGTTGATTTTGCCAAAACTATTGAAGAGGATTTGGCCAGGCGCGATTTTACGGTAAACGCAATGGCAGTAAACCCGTTGCCCGGCTCTGAGTATGAAGTATTGGATATATTCAACGGGCAAAAAGATTTGAAAAATAAAATAATCAGAGCGGTCGGCAATCCCAAGGAAAGGTTTTTTGAAGACGCCCTGAGAATGCTTAGGGCTGTGAGATTTTCCGTTTCTTTGGAATTTGCGATTGAAGCGGAAACAGCAAAAGCGATTGAGAAAAACGCTCCTTGGCTGCAGGCAATTTCCAAAGAAAGAATCAGGGAAGAATTGCTAAAAATCATTATGTCCGAAAGGGCGGCCCGCGGCATTGAATCGCTGCGCAGATTGGGGCTTTTAAAATACATTATTCCCGAGTTGGAAGAAGGCTGCGGCGTTTCCCAGAACAAGCATCATATATATGATTGCTACGAGCATAATCTGAAATCATTGGATTATGCGGCTAAAAAGAATTTTAACAAATACGTAAGGCTGGCCGCTCTTTTGCATGATGTTGCCAAGCCGCGCTGCAAGCGCGGCCAAGGGCCTGAAGCCACATTTTACGGCCATGAAATACTTTCTGCCAAAATGGCTTTTCAGATTTTAAACAGATTGAAATTTTCAAAAAAAGACATTGAAAAAATTGTTAATTTGGTCAGATACCATCTTTTTTATTATAATGTCGGAGAGGTTGGAGAGTCTTCGGTCAGGAAATTGGTTTCAAGGGCCGGGCCGGAAAATATGGAAGAGCTTCTGCAGTTAAGAATGGCTGACAGGATCGGTTCTGGAGTTCCCAAGGCAGAACCTTACAAATTAAGGCACTTGAAATATATTATTGAAAAAGTCAGCAGGGATCCGATATCAGTAAAAATGCTCAAAATAAGTGGGAAAGGCGTTATGGAGATTCTAAAAATTCAGCCAGGGCCGAAAGTGGGCCAAATTTTGGATATTTTGCTTGGTTATGTTTTGGCCGACCCTCGAAAAAATAAAAAAGAATTCTTAAAAAAAGAAACTGAAAAACTTGGCAAGCTGTCCATCAAAAAATTAAATTCTTTGGCGCAAAAAGCCAGAAAAGAAAGAGAAAAAATTGAAATGAAGAAAGATGAAATGACGAAAAAGAAATATTGGGTAACGTAGCGGGGCGTAGTATAACGGCAGTACACTGGCTTCGGGAGTCAGCAGCCTGGGTTCAATTCCCAGCGCCCCGAAATTTTAAAATATCAAGGGCCTGTAGTTCAGCGGCAGAACGCGGCATTCGCATTGCCGAAACGGGAGTTCGATTCTCCCCAGGTCCATAAAATTCTTAAAGAGTTGACGGCTGGATTGGTTATGTTAATATGATTTTAGTCCGTCAAAGAACGGGCCTATTTTTTAAAATTATTTTTATGGATATAAAAAATTTTATGTCAGCCATTGCCCAGATTGCCGAGGAAAAAGGCATTTCCGTGGAAAAGGTTTTGGAAACCATTGAAGTGGCGATTGCTGCGGCCTATAAGAAAGACTACGGTAAAAAAGGCCAGATAATCAAAGCTAAACTTGACCAGGAATCAGGCGACGTTAAGTTTTGGCAAGTGAAAACCGTGGTGGACAAAAAAATGATTTACAGCGAAAAAGAATTGGCTGAGCTCAAAGAAAGTGAATCTAAAGCAGAAGCTTCTGGCAAGAATTATTCTCAAGAAGACAAAAAAATCCGTTTTAATCCGGAAAAACACATAATGCTGGAAGAAGCAAAGGATATAAAGCCCGAAATAAAAGCCGGCCAAGAACTGGAATTTCCCCTGGAGACAAAAGAAGATTACGGCAGAATTGCCAGCCAGACCGCCAAGCAGGTTATTCTGCAGAAAATCAGGGAAGCTGAAAAAGAAAGCATTTTGGACGAGTACAGGTCAAAAGAAGGAGAAATAATTTCCGGAATAGTGCAAAGGGTTGAAGGAAGAAATATTTTTTTGGACATTGGCAAAACTTTGGCTATTTTGCCCAGAGAAGAGCAGGTTCCTGGAGAATTCTACAGGCCAGGCCAGAGGCTTAAAACTTATCTTTTAAAAGTTGAAGAAACTCCGAAAGGCCCTTCAATAATTTTATCGCGCGCTTATCCCAAGCTTATTTCAAAACTTTTCAAGCTGGAAGTTCCTGAAGTTTCTTCAGGCCAAGTTCAGATAAAGTCAATAGCCAGAGAGCCCGGTTCGCGGTCTAAAATTTCCGTAAGCGCTGATACGGAAGAAATAGATCCTATAGGTTCAATGGTTGGCCAAAAAGGAACAAGGGTTATGGCTGTTATTAACGAACTCGGCGGAGAAAAAATTGACATTATTGAATATTCTGCTGAGCCGGAAAAATACGTTGCCAATTCTTTGTCCCCGGCCAAGGTTTTGGAAGTGAAAATAATGCCGAAAAACAAGGCTTTGGTCATTGTGCCGGAAGACCAGCTTTCCTTGGCAATCGGCAAGGACGGCCAAAACGTAAGACTGGCAGCTAAATTAACGGGCTGGAAAATAGACGTTAAAAGCTCTGAAGAACTGGAGGAAGAAGAGCAAAAAGAAGAAAAACCGAAAAACAAAAAAGAAGAAGAAAAGCCAAAAGCAAAAAAGAAAAGTCGTTAAATTAAAAATTAAAAATTTTAAACTTATGCTTATCATTCCAATCGTTGTTTCTCTTTTTTCTTTAATTTTCGCCTTTTTCCTTGTCAAAGAAATCAATAAAGCCCCTTCCGGTTCGGGTAAAATGGTTGAAATCTCTCAGGCAATAAAAGAAGGCGCAATGGCCTTTCTGAAAAGGCAATATATCACTTGCTCTCTGGTGGCAGTTGTTATTTTTTTTCTTTTAATTTTTTTATTGGGAACAAAAATAGCTTTCGGTTTTTTGGTTGGAGCAGCGGCCTCCGGTTTAGCCGGTTTTCTCGGCATGGTTGTTTCAACTAAAGCCAATGTTAAAGTGGCTGAAGCAGCCAAAAAAGGATTAAAGCCTGCTCTGGCTTTAGCTTTCAAGGGCGGGTCAGTGACCGGTTTTTTAGTTGTTGGTTTAGCCTTGCTTTCTGTTGCCGGCTTTTATTTAATTACCCAAGACTTGAAGTCTTTAATCGCTTTAGGATTTGGCGGCAGTTTAATTTCAGTTTTTGCCAGATTGGGCGGAGGCATTTATACCAAAGCGGCTGATGTGGGGGCTGATTTGGTCGGCAAAGTTGAGAAAGGCATTCCGGAAGATGATCCGAGAAATCCGGCGGTAATCGCTGACCAGGTTGGAGATAATGTCGGCGATTGCGCAGGAATGGCGGCCGACCTTTTTGAAACTTATGTTGTTACTGTAGTGGCTGCTATGGTTTTAGGAAGTTTGATTTTTCCTAATTTTCAGGAGGCTGTATTTCTGCCTTTAATTCTGGGTTCTATTGCTATTTTGGCTTCAGTCGTTTCAACTTTTTTTGTCAAACTGGGAAAAAAACAAAGCATAATGCCGGCTCTTTACAAGGGGTTGATTGTTTCCGGTTTTTTGTCGGCCGTTGGTTTTTTACTGACTGCCTGCCAATTCAGCCAGAGCCTGAAAGTCCCGGCAATATCTCTTTATTTGCCGGTTCTTGTCGGACTTTTAATTGCAGCCTTGATGTTTGTTATCACTGAGTTTTTCACTTCTAAGAAATATTCCCCAGTGCAGTCAATAGCCAAGGCTTCTGAATCGGGCCACGGCACTAATATTATCATCGGCCTGGCTGTAGGTATGAAATCAACAATTCTGCCGGTAATTGTCATTTGCGCCGGAATTTTAGCCAGTTATTATTTCGGCGGAATGTACGGTTTGGCTTTAGCCGCCGTAGCTATGCTTTCCTTGACCGGGCTGATTATCGCTTTGGATTCTTACGGTCCTATTACTGATAACGCGGCAGGCATTTCCGAAATGTCTGATTTGCCGGAAGAAAACAGAAAAATAACCGACGCTTTGGACTCTGTCGGCAATACGACTAAGGCGGTGACCAAGGGTTATGCCATAGCTTCTGCCGGCTTGGCGGCGCTTGTTCTGTTTTCCGCCTACACCCAGGAATTGTTGGAATTGGGAATGAAAATTAATTTTTTGTTGGATGACCCGAAAGTTTTGGTCGGGCTTTTTGCCGGCGGAGTCATTGCTTATTATTTTACTGCTCTTTCAATGACAGCAGTTGGAAAAGCTGCCGGTTCGGTGGTAGAAGAAGTTAGAAGGCAGTTTAAAGAAATAAAAGGTTTGATGGACGGGAGCGGTCGGCCCGATTATTCAAAATGCGTTGATATTGTTACCAAATCCGCCTTAAAAGAAATGCTCTTGCCTGCCCTCTTGCCGGTGGTTTCGCCTATCTTAATCGGCCTTCTGCTTGGTCTGGAAGCTTTGGGAGGGATGCTGATAGGCTCTATTGTTGTAGGCGTTTTTTTGGCAATATCAATGACTTCCGGCGGAGCTGCTTGGGACAATGCCAAAAAATACATAGAAGAAGGAAATTTCGGAGGAAAAGGAAGTTTCAGCCACCAGGCGGCAGTGACCGGCGATACGGTCGGCGACCCTTACAAAGACACGGCTGGTCCGGCCATTAACCCTATGATTAAAGTGCTGAATGTGGTTGCTTTGCTGATTGTTGTCTTTTTGGTTTGATATTTGATATAATAAAAAAAGCTAATGAGAATTTTTTCACTTTTAATCTATTTCATCGGTAAAAATTTTTCTTATGAACCTTATTCCAACCGTAATTGAAAAAAGCCAATATGGAGAAAGGGCTTATGATATTTATTCCCGCCTTCTTAAAGACAGAATAATTTTTTTAGCAGGCCCGGTTTCCGACGCTCTGGCCAATTCTATTATTGCCCAAATGCTTTTTTTAGCTTCCAAGGATTCCGACAAAGATATTAAGCTTTACATCAATACTCCGGGCGGTTCTGTTACTGCCGGCATGGCTATTTATGATACTATGCAGTACGTTAAGCCCAATATTTCCACTGTTTGTATCGGTATGGCGGCTTCTATGGGCGCGACTTTGCTGGCTGCCGGAGAAAAAGGAAAAAGATTTGCTCTGCCCAACTCTCAGGTTCTTCTGCATCAGGTGGCTGGCGGGGTTACTGGAGAAGCTGTGGAAATTGAAATTACCGCTAAACAGATTGTAAAAATTAAGGAAAAGTTGAATAAAATACTGGCCAAGCATACGGGCCAGCCTTTGGCTAAAATTGAAAAGGATACTGATCGCGATTTTTATTTGTCTGCCGAGGAAGCCAAGGAATACGGCATAGTTGACCAAGTGATAAAGCCAAAAGATTAGCGCTTATGAAAAAAATACTTTTAGTTATTCTTTTAATTTTCACTTTTTCTTTAATTGCCCAACAGGCATATGCCCGTTTGGTTCCCTGCGGGCCGGGTATGCCTTCGCCTGACGATGTTTGCCAATTTTGCCATTTTTTCGTTCTTTTTAAAAATATAATTGATTTTATTTTATACAGCATTATTCCTCCGGTGGCTGTATTTTTGGTTGCCTGGGGCGGAATATTATTCTTTTTTTCAGCTGAAAATCCTGCCAACATTGAAAAAGCGAAAAGCTTATTCAAATCGGTGGCAATCGGCTTGATTATAATTTACAGCTCCTGGTTTATCGTTAATCTTTTCTTTCAGGCTATTGGCGTGCAAGACTGGACTGGTTTGCGGGAAGGCTGGTGGAAAATTGATTGTCCTTAAAAACCGGAAAAATAAATAAAAGATTTGTTAAAAAAGTTTTAAAAGAACTGCAGGATTTAACGCCTGCATTTTTTAAATAAAAATAAAAATTGTTTTATTTATTTTTTGGCAGCGCAAAAATTATTGAGCGCAGATAAATATGGGGAAACTAATAAATTCATTAAACAAAGCTAAGGAACTGGTATCTGAAATTTTATTCCCGCGTTTTTGTTTTGGCTGCGGCAAAGAGGGCCGATATATTTGCCCTAAATGTGAAATTTTTCTAAGCGAAGCGCCACCGTCAAAAAACGTTTTTAGTCTTTGGGAATACGAAGGTTTAATAGAAAAGATGATCCACGAAATTAAGTTTAACGGCAAATATCATTTGATTGACGAGCTCGTGGAAAAAGCTTTAACAAAAATAGAATTGAAATTTCCGGAAAAAATAATAATTACTTTTGTACCTATGTTTAAAAAAAGAGAAAAAGAACGAGGTTTTAATCAATCGGCTCTTATCGCCCGCAAATTAGGGCTTGTGCTTCCTCCGAGGAAGCACAAGCCCTTGCAAGCAGTATCTTTGCTGAAAAAGGTAAAAGACAACCGATCTCAGGTGGGATTGAACCCGAAAGAAAGAATAGAAAACGTTAAAGGGGCTTTTGCCTTTTCTGAAGATATGCAGGATTTTTTAGTTGATAATGTTTTGTTGGTTGACGATGTTTACACCACAGGAGCTACTATGGCAGAATGTACAAGGGTTTTAAAAAAGGCAGGAGTAAAAAATGTTTGGGGTTTTACTCTGGCAAGAAAACTAAGCCTTTAAATCTTATGAATATTGTTGCTTTCGGTGATAAAAAATATCCAAAGCTATTAAGAAAAATTGGGAAAAACGCTCCAAAACAGCTTTATTATAAAGGTAATTGGGATGAGCGTATTTTTGAAAATTGTTTGGCAGTAGTGGGTAGCCGCAAGATGACGGCCTACGGAAAGCAGGTAGCGGAAAAATTGGCAGGAGAGGCGGCTTCTGCCGGTCTGACCATTGTTTCCGGTTTTATGTACGGCATTGACGCTGTCGCGCATGCGGCGGCGCTTAAAACTGGCGGCAGAACAATCGCAGTAATGCCTTGCGGTATAGATTTGATTCATCCCGAATACCAGCAGGATTTATATTCTGAAATTTTAAAAAATAAAAGTTTGGTTGTTTCTGAGTACGAAGGCGAAACTAAGCCGGAAATTTGGACTTATCCGAGAAGAAACAGAATTGTGGCAGGTCTTAGCCGGGCAGTTTTAATTGTGGAAGCCGGGGAAAAAAGCGGCTCTTTGATCACTGCTGATTTCGCCAGAAAATATAAAAGAAAAACTTTTGTTGTGCCAGGGCCTATTACCAGTGAAAATTCCAAAGGAATTATGCGCTTGATAAAAGAAGGGGCGGAGCCAGTGGGTTCTGTTAAAGATATTTTAGAATATTATGGTTGTTTTTTAGCCAAAATAACTCCAAAAAGGCCTTGTGCTTCCTCGGAGGAAGCACAAGGCCTGGAAAGCATAGAGAAGAAAATTTTAGAAAGACTTCGAATAGAATCAATGAATGTTGACGAATTATCTAATTTTTTAAAAATCTCAGCAGCAGAGCTCGGCACTATTTTATCAATGATGCAGTTAAAAGGTTTTGCCAAAGAAGAAGGCGGCAAGTTTCACCCGGTTTAATTAGCTAAATTAAAAAGGGCACCTTGTGCTTCCTCGGAGGAAGCACAAGGTGCCATGAATAAAAAATGTTCTATTTTTAATTTTGTCGAATAGGTCAGCCTATGTATTCAACCCGTTCCATAAATTGTTTTTTACTTTTTAATTAACCTTGCTGAAAAAATAAATAATAATGTATAATATTGAACGTATGAATAGGAAAAGACAATTTTTACCTGGGAAAATTTATCACATTTATAATCGTGGCGTGGCTAAATGTTTAATTTGCGAAGATGAAAGCGATTTTTGGCGCATGCTGCAAGGACTTTGTTTGTTTAATGATAAAAACAGCGCCAATAATATTCTTTGGCAACTGGAAAGGGACCGCGGACACCTTACTTTGAATGTTTTAAAAGAATATATTTTAAATCCAAAGTATGAACGAAAACCTTTAGTGCGGATTTTTGCTTATTGTCTTATGCCAAATCATTTTCATTTATTGGCGGAAGAATTAGAGGAAAACGGAATTGTAAAATTTATGCAGAAATTCGGCGCAGGATATGTTCGTTATTTTAACAATAAACATAAAAGAGTCGGCGGTTTGTTCCAGGGAAGATTTAAGACAGTTTCCGCGGAA
>CAZLAP010000044.1:0-30060 GCA_964557715.1 uncultured Candidatus Saccharibacteria bacterium | reverse complement strand
CGGCAGCATTTCACGCCCACTTTGCCAACTCATACAGTTATTTATTGGTCTTTGGCACTTCCAGGCCGGGCAAAGTCAATTGGGTAATTCTTGACATAATTTCAGCCGCTCTTTTTTCAAGTTCCTGTTTTTCTTTCAAATATTGCTGATATTGGGCCTCTGTCATTTGCAGCAGCCCTTCCTGTTCTTTCCTAACTATTTCGCTTTCCTGCCTCTGAAGGGCCTGAACTCTGACTGTTCTTTCTAAATCGGTTTTTTCGCTGTCTAGCGACTGCTTCTGGTTTTCCAGCGTTTCTTTTAGAGCTTTAATCTCCTCCAAAAATTCCTGGCTTTTTGAATTCAAAGTCTCCAGAGCCATTAAGTTGTCAAAAAAATCAGACAAAGTTGCCGCAGCAAACAAAATTTCAACGGCTGAAGTCTGGTCTTTTTCATAAATCTCCTGCAAGATAACTGACAGTTTATCCTTTAAATCTTCAATCTTAAGAGAGGTTTTATGAATTGAAGTTTCAGTATCCTCAATCTGCAAACCGAGGTTTTGTATCACTATGTTGCTCCTGCGGATTTGAAGATCCAATTGGCTGATTTTATTTTTTAAAGTGCTTACTTGATACTGCAAGCTTTGTTTTTCAGCCTCTGTTTTGGTAATATCTATGTCATATTGCCTGATTTTTTCTTCCAATTCTTTCAGCTCTTTTTCCAGCACCGCTTTTTCCTGCTCTGAAGATGTTTGGGAAAATACAGAAAAATTGGGCAAAACTAAAACCAACATTAAAATCAGCAATAGAATTATTTTAGCGGCGCGGGGAAACATCAACCTGCAAAATTATTTTTTTTCTTCTTTGTTCGCTTCAGCATCAGCCTCAGATTCGCTCTCTTTCTTCTCCTCCACCTTCTCCACTTCTTCAACCTTTTCCTCAACCGGTTTTTCCAACTCTTCTTCCACTTTTTCAGGTTCTGCAACAAAAGCAACTGTCTCTTCAGGCTCTTTCAGAATTTTCACTTCTTTGGGAATAATCAAGTTTTTAACCAAGATATTTTCTTCAAAAGTTTCCAGTTTGCTTATATCCACTTTGATTTCATGAGGAAGATTATGAGGCAAAGCCTTTACTTCCAATTCGTGAATGTTTTTCAGCAAAGTGCCTCCCAAGTTTTTTACTGCCGGCGCTTCGCCTTCAAATACTAAAGGCACGGTGGCTGTAATTTCTTCATCCAGCCTTGGCTGGTAAAAATCAATATGAATCGGCTTTTGAGAAATAGCTTCTATTTCAACCGCATGAATCAAAACCAAAAATTTCTTACTGTCAATCTCCAGCTGAATCAATGAGCTTTCTCCGGTCTCTTGATAAACCTTTTCAAATTCTTTTAAGTCAACCTCCAAAGGCAGGTTTTTTATTTTCGGCCCGTACAAAATTGCCGGAACAATTCCTTTTTCCCTTATTTTTTTAACTTTTTTTCCGGAAAGCTCCCTTTTTTTCGCGTTAAGAATCAGCATAAGTTTTTATTATTGCTTCCGAATAATTTTATTTTTTCTTCAACCGTTTTTTGAACCGCTGAAATTGCCCGGGGCAAATACTTGTAAGGAATAATTTCATTTGGTTTTTCCTTTAAAGCTTTTTTTAAGGCAGCTGTAAAAGATTTTCTCAGCTCGGTATTAATATTAATCTTGACAATGCCGTTTTTTACGGCCGTTTTAATGTCTTTCTCCGGAGTACCCGAACCTCCGTGCAAAACCAGAAAAACTTCTTCTTTTAAGACCCTCTTAATCTCTTTTATTCGCTCAATGTTTATATGAGGGTTTCTACCCGAAGCCGCAATGCCGTGAAACGTGCCTACGTTTATAGCCAAACTATCAACCTTGGTTTCTTCTGCAAACTTTTTAGCAACAGCAGGATCGGTCAAATCCTCTATTTTGCTTTCAAGAGCTTTTTTCAAAATCTTAGAATTGCCTGGAATTTTGCCCACTTCTCCCTCCACCAGCACTCCGAATCTTGAAGCATAGCTTACGACTTTTTTGGCCAAGGCAATGTTTTGCAGAATAGGCAAATGAGAGCCGTCAAAATGAACTGCGTCATAACCGGCCCGTATAGCCTCTTTAATATAATCTAAAGTCCTGCCGTGGTCAAGATTAAGAATTGCCGGAACCCCGGTTTCTTTTTCAAGCAAACTGACTAAAGCGCGCGTCTGCCTCAAGCCTAAAAATCTGCTTTCTCCTTCCGAAGTACCGATAATAATTGGGCTTTTCAATTTCTTGGCCGCCGCAAACACGCCCTTCAGAACTTCAATGTTTGAAACATTGAACTGCCCGATCGCCCATTTTTTTCGTTGAGCTGTTTTTAATATTTTATATTTTATTTTTTTATTCAGCATAATTAATTTTAGAAGACAATTCTTTTTTAACTTTTATTTTTCTCCATTTTTGGCTTTTTCCCAGCAATCCTTTTTTAGCCCCCCATTCAGTTATGCAAGAAGCTGAATTCGCGCTGGCCAGCTGAACGGCAAAAATTATATCGTTTTTCTTGATCATACCGGCAACAAAACCCGAACCGAAAGCATCGCCCGCTCCGGTGCTGTCAACAAGCTTTGCCGGCATAGCTGGCGAACTATAAGTATATTTTCCGTCAAAAACAACCGCACCTCGCGGGCCTTTTGTCATTACAATTATGCCTTTTGTCATTTTGCCGATTTTTCTGAAAATCTCTTTTTCATCCTTATAAGAAGAAATCTTTGCCAACAAACAAGCTTCCTGCCGGTTTAAAATTAAAATGTCAATTTTCTTTAAAATTCTTGCCAAAACAAGCTTTGAAAACCTCAATTGATTGTAGCCGGGGTTCCAGGCAATTTTAATATTAAACTTGCAGCCGAAATTGACTAAATCTTCGGTCAAACTTGCCAGCTTGCCGGAAAAAGGAGCCAGATAAAACCATTTTGTTTTTTTTATCTTCTGCCAGGGAATATCGTCTTTTTTCAGGTCATCGGAAGCTCCTCGATGAATCAAAATTGTTCGGTCTTTGCCTGGAAAAGTCAAAAAGACGGAAATATTGGTAGCCAGATTCTTCGCCTTTTTGGTAAATTCAGCGCTGATTTTTAATTTCTTCAATTCGGCAACAGCCAAATCGCCAAAATAATCATTGCCAACCTGCCCGCACCAGGCTGTTTTCAATCCTTGATTAACAAAAGTTGCCGCTGTGTTGGTTCCGCCGCCGCCAAAGCTTAAAAAAACATCCTCAACTTTATTTTTTGAGCCCAAAGCCAAACAAATTCCCTTGCCTGTATTAAAATTCCTGCCTGAAAGAATCAGAAACTTTCTTGACTTTACATATATGTCCTGGCTGGCTGAGCCGAAAGTAATTATATTGAACATTGTTATGTTTTTTTCTTTTGTTTTTTAGCGATTAGCAGTATTGTTTTTATAACGCTGTCAGGATTTAAAGAAATTGATTCTATGCCTTCTTTCATTAAAAATTCGGCAAATTCGGGAAAATCGCTCGGCGCTTGACCGCAAATCCCTATATACTTTTTCTTTTTTTTGCAAATTGAAATTACTTTTTTAATCATTTCTTTAACAGCCCGGTTTCTCTCGTCTGAAATATAGGCGATTTTGGCATTATCCCTGTCTATGCCCAAAACCAACTGGGTTAAGTCGTTTGAACCGATGCTCATTCCGTCAAAAAACTTTAAAAAATCTTCAGCCAAAATCACGTTGGAGGGAATTTCACACATAACAATAGCCTTTAAGCCGTCTTTTCCTCTTGCCAGCCCGTTTTTTTTCATAAGAGCCAAAACCTTTTTTCCTTCTTCCACTGTTCTGCAAAAAGGCACCATAACCGAAATATTTTTAAGCCCGAAAACGTCTCTGGCTCTTTTAATGGCCTGGCATTCCATTTGGAAAGCCGGCTGGAAACTTTTATCCAGATAACGGCAGGCTCCCCGCCAGCCCAACATAGGATTTTCTTCTTCAGGCTCAAAAAACTCTCCGCCCAATAAAGTTCTGTATTCATTGGTTTTTAAATCGGAAAATCTGATAATAACCGGCTTTGGAAAAAAGGCGGAAGCAATCTGGGCAATACCCTCTGCTAATTCTTTAATAAAATATTCTTTTTTGTCTTTGTGTTCTTTGGTGATTTCGCTTATTTGTTTCTTCAGCTTTTTATCTTTTATTTTATTAAAATGGTAGAGAGCCAAAGGATGAACTTTTATTTTTTCCGCAATGATAAATTCCTGCCTGGCCAACCCCACTCCGGAATTGGGCAAAAAAGAAGTTTTAAAGGCTATTTCAGGAGCGCCGATGTTTATCATTATTTTCGTCTTCAAGTCGGGAATCTTTTTAAAATCATATTTTTTCACTTGATAAGAAATTCTGCCTGAAAAAATTTTGCCGTTCAAACCTGAAGTGCAGTCCACAGTAACTTCCTGTCCGTTTTTTAATATTTTTATTGCGTTTTTCACTCCAACAATTGCCGGCACGCCCAGTTCCCGGCTGACTATGGCTGCATGGCAAGCCCGGCCTCCTTCTTGAGTGATAATTGCCGAAGCCAGCGGAAAAACGCTTACCCAATCCGGATCAGTCATTTTGGTTACCAAAACTTCGCCTTTTTTAAGTTTGGAAATGTGGGAAACGCTCGGAATCACCCTGACTTTTCCCTGGCCGATTTTGTCGCCAATGGCTGTACCGGTTAAAATAGGCTTTTGGCTGGTTTTTATTTCATACTCCTGATAAAAACCGCTTTCTTTTGTATGAACGGTTTCCGGCCTTGATTGGACGATAAAAAGCTCGCCTGTTTTTCCGTCTTTAGCCCATTCAATATCCTGAGGTTTTTGATAATGATTTTCAATAATCACCGCCCAGCGGGCCAGTTTCAAAATTTCTTCGTCATTCAAAGAAAATTTTAATTGCTGCTGTTCCGGAACTTTTACTTCTTTCAATCCGCCGGTCTTGGAATAAATGTATTTTTTGTCTTTTTTGCCTAAGTTTTTTAAAATAATGGACTTAAACCCCTTTTTTAAAGTAGGTTTGAAAACGTAAAACTCGTCTGGCGTTATCTGGCCCTTAACAATCATTTCTCCGATTCCGAAAATGGAATTTATCAAAACAACGTCGGGAAATCCGGTTTCCGTATCCAAAGTGAACATTATCCCGGAAGAAGCCAAATCGCTCCTGGCCATTTTTTGAACGCCGACAGAAAGAGCAAAATCCAAATGAGAGATTTTCTTTTCCTGGCGATAAACAATAACCCTGTCGTTAAAACTGGACGCCAAGCACTCTTTTAACGATTTCAACAATTCTTTTTCGCCTTTTATATTCAAAAACGTTTCAAATTGGCCGGCAAAAGAATCTGTCGGCGCGTCTTCCGCTACGCCCGAAGAACGAACAGCAACATCCGTATTTTTTTCACCGTAACTTTTTGATAATTTTTTATAGGCTGAAATAATTTCCTTTTCCAAATCTTTGGGAAATTTTCCGTTTAAAATCAGCCTGCGAGTAACCCTGCCTATTTCCTGAATGTTTTTTATATTTCCGTAATTTAAATTCTTGACCAACTCTTTAAGTTTTTTCTCAAGCTTGTTTTCTTTTAAAAAATACCAATAAGCCTGACTGGTTAAAGCAAAACCGTCAGGAACATTAATTCCTTTTTTTGGCAAATGAGAGAGCATTTCTCCCAAAGAAGCGTTTTTGCCGCCAACAAGAGGCACGTCTTTCTTGCCTACTTCTTTAAACCAAAGAATATTTTTTTTGCTATTTTTCATAAATTTTTTGATTTCTTGGCTATTTGCAGCTCTTCGTCGGTCTTTATAGCCAATATTTTAGTTTTTCTTAAAATGTTTAAATTTTTAACGACCATTTCCCTTATTATGGAAGAACCTGCGCCAATAGCTCCGGTAAAAATCAATAAATCGCATTTGCCCAAAAGCGCGAAATATGAGCCGATGTATTTCTGAAGGCGGTAAACAAAAACATCAAGAGCTGTTTTGGCCTTTTTGTTTCCCTTTTTTGCCGCTTTTAAAACTTCTGTCATTTCCGACAATCCGCAAATTCCCTTTATGCCGGATGAATTGTTTAAAATTTCATCTGTTTTTTTAAAAGACATTTCTTTGCCTATTTGCAGTAAAATGCCCGGGTCAATATCCCCTGTTCTTGTCATCATAACCAGTCCTTCCAAGGGAGTAAAACCCATAGACGTATCAATAACCCTGCCTGATTTTATAGCTGTTACAGAAGATCCTCCGCCCAAATGACAGGTGATAATGTTTAACCTGTTGAATGATCGTTTTATTTTTTTTGCTCCCTCTCTGGCAACATATTCATGGGAGAGTCCGTGAAATCCGAAACGCCTGAAACCGTATTTTTTTCTCAGGCTTTCCGGCAAAGGGTATAAAAAAGCTTTTTCCGGAAGATTTTTATAAAACCCTGTGTCAAAAACCGCTATTTCTTTTGCTTGCGGGAATATTTTTGAACTGATTTCTATGCCCAAAATATTGTAAGGATTATGAAGCGGCGCAAATCTGCTGCATTTTTTCAAATCGCTCAAAACCGCTTTTGTTATTTTTACGGGATCTCTGAACCTGTCTGCTCCATGAACAACTCTGTGGCAAATTTTCTCAATTTTGCCTTCAAAATTTTTTAACTTTGTTAATTCTTCCCTTAAAGTTTTATCGTATTCTTTGTTTTTTTTAATAATCTTTCCCTTTTCTTTAACCAACTGAAAATTATTTTCAAAAAGCTTGTATTTTATTGATTGAGAACCGCAGTTTAAAGCTAAAATCATATTATCTCTCCTTTTCCTTTTGTGGAAATATTGGCTGCATTGCCTTCGTCAGTATCCAAATGAAAGCAAAGCTTATAACTGTCTCCTGTTCTTATTTTAACGTTATTAAAAATAACCGACCTGATCCCTTTTACTTTTACGGAAACAATCTGACCGTTTTTCAGATTTTTTCTTTCCGCTTCTCTTTTACCGATATGAATATGACGCCAGGGAACAATTACGCCTCTTTTTAATTTTAATTTTCCCTTGGGGCCTGAAAGAATAACGCCCGGAGTGCCGTCAATATCCCCTGATTTTTTAATCAATACTTTTAAGCCCAAAGCGAAAAAATCTGTAGCGGATAATTCAACTTGAGTTTTGAAACGCAAAGGTCCCACTATTCTTACATTTTTTATAACTTTATTTCCTTTTTTAATATCTAAAGTTTCTTGGGCCGCAAATTCGCCTGGCTGAGTCAAGTCTTTTTTCTTTTTCAGGCAATATCCTTTGCCAAAAAGAATTTCCAAGTCTTTCGGGCATAAATGAATATGCCTGGCTGATATTTCTATTGGAACCTGCATAATGTTTATTAATTATAACAAAAAGCCGCCAATTTGGCGACCCCTTTTAAGCCGTTTATTGTTTCCTGCCTATGTATTCGGCGAATTCCGCTAAACGGCAGGCGTAGGCCCATTCATTGTCATACCAAGCAACCACTTTTATTAAATTTCCTTTTACCATTGTCAGCTGCAAATCAACAATAGCGGATAAAGGATTGCCTTTGAAGTCTGAAGAAACCAGATCTTCTTCTTCCGCTCCTAAAATTCCTTTCAGTTCTTTCTTGGCAGACTCTTTAAAAGCCTTATTAACCTGCTCAGGGGAAACTTCTTTTTCAACCTGGCAAATTAAGTCTAAAATTGAAACCGTTGGCGTCGGCACCCTGAAAGCTATGCCGTCCAATTTTCCTGCCAATTCGGGAATCACCTTGCCTATGGCAGAGGCGGCTCCCGTAGTGGTCGGAATAATATTCAAAGCGGCGGCCCTTGCCCTTCTTAAATCTTTATGGGGCAAATCCAAAATTTTCTGGTCATTGGTATAGCTGTGCGAAGTCGTCATAAATCCCCTGATAATTTTAAAATTGTCGTTTAAAATCTTGGCCACCGGAGCCAGACAATTGGTGGTGCAGGAAGCCATAGAAACAATATTTTGCGCGTCATATTCATTGGCATTTACGCCTGGAACAAAAGCAGGCACTTTGTCTGATTTTGAGGGAGCGGAAATTATCACTTTTTTTGCTCCGGCCGCAATATGCTTCGCAGCTCCTTCATAATCCGTAAAACGTCCGGTGCACTCTAAAACAATATCAACTCCCAATTCTTTCCAGGGTAATTTTGAAGGGTCGGTTTCAGCCAGAATTTTCACTCCTTTTCCCTGCCGAACGCCCTCAAGCAAAAGCTCTTTTCCGTTAAATTCCGCGTTTTTTTTATAAATCCCGTAAAGAGAATCATATTTCAGCAAATGAACCAAGGTTTTCGGCTCGGTTAAATCATTAATCGCCCCTACTTCCAGATTAGGATGATTGTCAATTATTCTTCTGAAAGCCGGCCGACCTATGCGGCCGAAACCGTTGATAGCAATTTTAATCATGTATGTTCAAAAGATTAATGATTTTCTCTTTGTCAAAACCCAAGACAATCTCATCTCCTATCTCAACTACCGGCACTTCCATTTTGCCGGTTTTTTTTATTATGTAATCGCGGGCTTTTTCGTCCTGCGAAACATCTATTTCTTCAAACCTTACGTTTTTTTCCCTTAAGAACTCCTTTAAAGTAAAACAATAGGGGCAAATTGGAGTAATATAAACCTTAACCATATTGCGTTTTATGTTTTTGTTAGCAGCCTCCCGAATAGCTTGCCGTGTTCTGATTTTCGCTGCCAGCCGGCACAGGACAACCCGTAGCTTCGGAGAAATCTTTAAACGTTCTGGCTTTTTGATAATATTCGCCGTTTATCAAAATTGTCGGATATCCGGCAATCTGCTTTTCTTGGCAAAGCTCTTCCTGTTCAACGCATTCAACATAAATCGGTTCTACCGCTTCCCAGCCGCCCAGCATATTTACCAGGCTGGCGGTATAACCGCACCAATTAGCTCCGTAAATAACAAAGTTAACTCCCGACAAACATTCTACAAATTCTGCCAAATCTTCTGCTTCAATATCAGGCAATTCAGAAAGTTCTTCTTCTTCCTGCAAAACAAATTCTTCATTCAAATCATATGCTTCAGGAAAGAAAAATTTTCCGTCTTTTGAAGCAAAAACGTCAAATTCATCAGCTGCGCCTTCCATTTCTTGAAATTCCAAACCTATATGAATTTTATAAAAACTCCCTTCATCTGAAACTCCGGCCAAAAAAGCTGTTATTCTTGAATCTGAAAAGCTTTTATTAATAAAATTTATTACTTTTTCGGCAACAGCTTCAGCAGACATTTCATTTTCCGCTAAATCTTTTATTTTTTCTTGGTTAATAAAAACAATAGCTGCGGCTATCAGCAAGCCGGCAACAATAACAGACAAAGCTATTATCATTTGATTGTTTTTTCCTATCATATTTTTATTATACCGGAAAAATTACTTTTCACAAATGCCGTTAACGACTATTTAACGGAGTAAATTTTATTTAAGTCTTTAAGAAGTTTTTCAACATCAATCCCGTACATTTTGCAGACATCGCCAAGCTTTAAATTTTTAACCTCGTACTGGGCCATGGGACAGCTTAAACAAGGCAAATTATACTTTGCCAGAATTTGTTCAAGCTCTGGATAACTTAAAATTTCAGCTAAAGTTGTATTTTTGTTGATTTTTTTCATTAAACCGCCAGCCAGCCGCCGTCAACCACTACGGTAGAACCGGTCATATAAGAACTTTTGTCAGAAGCTAAAAACAAAACCGCATTGGAAACTTCTTCCGGCTTGCCCATTCTGTGCAAAGGAACTCTGGCTAAAGTTGCTTCCATTGTTTTTGCATCCGCCTTCAAAGGATCAACCATGGGAGTTTCAATGGCTCCGGGCGCTATGGCATTAATCCTAATATTATAAGGAGCCAGTTCGGCTGCCAATGTTTCAGTCATAGCAACAATCCCTCCTTTTGAAGCGGAGTAATGGGCGAGCGTGGCAAAACCTACTCCCACCTGGCCCATGGCAATTGAAGCAATGTTGACGATAGAGCCTGATTTCTGCTTCACCATTTCTTTGGCTGCCGCTTGGGCGCAAAGAAAATACCCTTTAAGGTTAATGTCAATTGTTCTATCCCATTCTTCTTCTGTTATTTCCAGAAAAGGCTTGAACTGGCAGATGCCTGCATTATTAACCAAAACATCAATTTTTCCCCACTGGTCAACGGTTTTTTTAATCATACTGTCCACTTCTTCTTTTTTGGAAATATCGCATTTTACAGCCATTGCTTCGCCTCCGGCTTTTTTAATTTCTTCAACGACTTGTTCGCATTCTTCCTGCGAAATGTCTGAAACAACCACTTTGGCGCCGGCTTGAGCCAAAGCCAAAGCATGGGTTCTACCCATTCCTCTTCTGGCTCCGGTAACAATGGCTACTTTTTCTTTTAAATCCATAAATTTATATATAATTAAAATGTAAAACGACCTTTATTATTTTTTAACGAACAATCCGCATAAACAGCGTCCTTGCTCTTTAATTTCCCGAAGGTGATAAACGCAGGGGCAAACTATTTTTTCATCTTCTTTTTGAACGCCGGTAATTCTCCGGCAGGGACAAAATTTTGAACCGAATTTTTTTTCTCTTTCCAACAAGCTTTTAACAACGACCCTTAATGTTTTTCTGTCAGGATTTAAAAAAAATCCGTTTTTTTTCGCGTATTGCTCGTATTTTTTAATCAGCTCGTCAATTTTTTTTACCATTTTTTTAAAGCTTCCTCAAGCCATTCTCTAATTGCCTGTTCGGGCTTCAAGCCGACAAACCCGCTTAAAGGTTTTCCTTCTTTAAAAAGAACCACTGTCGGAAAAGCGTTAATTCCGTATTTTTGGACAACAAAAGGAGCTTCTTCAAAATTCACTTTGGCAAAAATTATTTTCTCGGAAAACTCTTTTTCCAATTTTTCCAAAAAGGGCGACAACAAAAAACAAGGGCCGCAGCCCTGCATCCAAAAGTCAACCAGCACAGGTTTTCCCGCATCAGAAATTTCTTTTTCAAAATTTTCATCAGTAAGATTAACCATAAAATCCCAATAAAAACATTATACCTGTTTCAGGAAAAAAAACAAAAAGTTATTCTGACAAACGGCTTTTTGCGTGGCTTTCAAAAATTATTACCATTTTGAAAACGGTAAAACTAATTCAAAATAACGACTGCGGTCTTTTATAATTTTATTCTTTTCAACCGCAAAGAATTTAAAACCACAGACAAGGAACTAAAAGCCATAGCCGCCGCAGCTATAACAGGGCCTATCATTGTCGCTAAAATGCCCAAGGCGGCTGCCGGAACAGCTACTATATTGTAAAAAAAAGCCCAAAAAAGATTTTGACGAATAATCTTAAAAGTTGCCTTGCTTAATTCTATGGATTCAACAAGCGCCCTCAAATCTCCCCTAATGAGGGTAATTTCTCCTGCTTCAATGGCAATATCGGTTCCGGTTCCGATCGCCAACCCCACATCGGCCTGGGTTAAAGCCGGGGCATCGTTTATCCCGTCACCCACCATAGCCACCTTTACTTTTCCTCCTTTTTGCAATTTCTTTATCGCATCCACTTTTTGATCTGGCAAAACTTCGGCTATTACTTCGTCTATTCCAATCTGTTTGGCAATGGCTTTAGCTGTCTCTTCATTGTCGCCAGTAAGCATTATTAACTTATATCCCATTTCGTGAAGCCGTTGAATTGCCTCTTCGGTCTTTTCTTTTAATGTGTCGGCCACGGCAATCACCCCTAAAATTTTGTTATCCCTCGCTGCCAACATAGCTGTCTTCCCTTGACTTTCCAATTTGTCGGCTATTTTTTCAGCCAGAGAAATGTCAACATTATTTTCTTCCATCAATAATCTTCTGCCAATTAAAATATTCTTTCCTTCTATTTCCGCCTCAATCCCCTTGCCAAAAAGAGCTTTAAAGTTTTTCGTTTTTAACAACTTAAGGTTTTCTCCTTCGGCCTTCTTTACAATCGCCTGCGCCAAAGGATGCTCGGAACTCTCCTCAACAGACGCCGTCAAGCGCAAAAGCTCATTTTTTTCAATTTGATCAAAAGTAATAATATCGGTAACTGCCGGCTTTCCTTCAGTTAAAGTACCCGTTTTATCTAAAACTATTATTTTAGTTTTCCCCATTAATTCAATTGCTTCTCCCCGTCTGAATAAAATTCCCTGGGTTGCTCCTCTGCCAATCCCAATCGTTAAAGCGGTTGGCGTAGCTAATCCTAAAGCGCAAGGGCAGGCAATAATAAGCATGGTTATAGCAGCCACAATTGCCACAAACCAGTTGCCGGCCAGAAGCCAGCCAACAATTGTCAACAAAGCAACAATAAGAATCACTGGAACAAAAAAAGAAGTTACTTTGTCGGCAAACTCCTGAACAGGAATACGGCTACCCTGGGCTTCTTCAACTAATCTTACAACTTGGGCAAAAAAAGTGTCTTTTCCAACTTTTGTTGCCTCTATTTTCAGCACGCCCTCTTGATTAATAGTAGAACCAATTACTTCTGCTCCCTGCGCTTTTTCAACGGGAAGTGACTCTCCGGTAGCCATTGACTCGTCAATTGACGATTGCCCTTTAATTATTTTCCCGTCAGTTGGAATTTTTTCACCCGGCCTGACAACCATGATATCCCCCGCTTTTAATTCTTCAACCGGAACTTCTTTTTCCCGGACGCCATCTATCAGAATTCGGGCGGTTTTTGCCTCCAGTTTTAAAAGTCGGCGCAATGCTTCTGAAGTTTTCCCTTTGGCTTTTTCTTCCAAATATCTTCCTAATAATTGAAAAGCCATAATAAAGGCGGCAATTTCAAAAAAGACCGGCACTTCAACAAAAAAAGCAGCCATCCCAAAAAGAAAAGCCGCTGTCGTTCCCAAAGAAATCAAAACATCCATATTGGCGTAAAGCCGACGAACAGCTCGAAAAGCCGAAACATGGGCTTTCCAGCCTAAAATATAAACCACGATAAAAGCTAAAATTGCTTCTAGCCAAAGCTGGCCGAAAAATATCCTATCCAAATACATAAAAACCATTGTTACCATCAAAGGAACTGCCAACACCAAAGCCAAAATTGCTCTCATTTTCGCATCCCTAATTCTCTTTTTCTCTTCCAGTTCGGTTTCGCTGGCTTCCGCTTCTTTTTCTCCCTTCAAAGCTCTGTATCCCAAACCCTCCACCCTTTTTTTTATTTCTTCCATCGAAAAATTTTCTCCCTCAACAAACATTTTTTCTCCGATAAAATCCACCCGCACCGAAGAAACTTCGGAAATCTTTTTAATTTCTTTTTCAATATTTTTTGCACAAGAAACGCAATGCATTCCTGAAATTTTAAAAACTTTCTTATTCATAATCAATCTTTTTTTCTTCTACAACCGTTGCTTTATAGGTATTAAAAACATCCAAGGACACTATTTGTTCAATTGACGTTTGTTTCGGGTCGTAACCCACATCAAACAAATTCGGGAATCTAAATATAATATTTTCTACGCCGTTAATTCTTTTAAGCTCTCCGGTAATTAAAGGAGCATGCCCCGGGCAAGGAATGTTTACCTGTAAAGTTATCAGCGACCCTGAACCTGATAATTGTAATTTTTCGCTGCCATCAAACGCCCCAATTAAGGAAGCTGTTAGGCTGAAGCCCGAGTCAACATTGGCGGTAATTGGAAAAACAAACATAAACAAAAACAGATTGATGCCAATTGTTGTTCCGTAAAGTGTTAAAAGATAGCTTTTCTTTTTTTTAATTCCCTGGAAAGAGAAAATTCCATTTTTTTTAAGATAAATTGCGGCGGCAATGGTGGCAAAAAAGACAGCCAAAGCTATTAAAATGTGAAAAAAATAAGGATTAAGCAATAAAGGCCTGAAAATAGCCGTGGCTGTAGTCACCCCTAAAACGGAAAAAATAATAAAACCGATGCAGCCGATATGGGGCAGCAAACCATAGATTAGCCCGCTCAAAATCCCCTTTTGTTTTCTGTTTTTTTATTTTCTGTTTTTTGATTATTTTTATTACAGCAAGCCATATTATTTTATTTTTTATCGGAATTTTTAAATATTTCTAAAAGCTCTTTGATTTTCTTTCTTCTTTCTTTTTTGCTTCTTTCTTTAATTGCCTCGTTCACGCAGGTGTTTAAATGATTTTCCAAAATTATTTGATTTGTCTTTCTAATGGCGGCTATCACTGCTTCGTCCTACTTGATAATGTCTAATCCTCAACCCCCATAGGAGGGTATACTGTAAATATTAACTAACTCAAAAAGCCCTGTTAAGAGTTCCGACAGAAAAATCTATTTTTTAATTGCTTTCAGGAGTCTTTCATTGATCACCTGCCAGTCAAGGTTCTGGAAAAATGCCTCAATATAACTTTTTCTGTCAGAGCCGAAATCAATGAAATAGGCATGTTCGTAAACATCCAGAACTAAAACAGGAGCTGCTCCCCAAATGCCGTAGAAATTATGCGTATCTGCAATATAATTTCTCAATCTTCCTTCGTTAAAATCGTAAGCCAGAATTACCCAGCCGCGGCTAGACAATCCCAAGACCTTGAATTCCTCCTGCCAGGATTTGAACGAACCGAAATCTTTTTTAATCCTTTCCGCTATTTCTCCTTTGGCAACTCCTTCACCGCCCAATACGTCAAAAAAAGCCTCATGCAGAATAACAGCGTTGGCAGCGAATGTTTCTTCAACTTTCAATTCTCTCAAATCGGAAAAAGTGGCGTTAGCCGAAGACTTATCAATACCTTTCAATTTTTCTTGAATCTCCTGCCATTTTTTAACATATCCCCGATAAAGCTTTCCCCAATGAATGTTAATGGTCTTTTGAGAAATTCCCTTTAATTCGGGCTTGCCCTGAGCTGTGCCGAAGGATAAATTTTTAATTTCTCCGTATTTTTTCATCGAAATAAATCAAATATTTATTGAAGATCAAAATGAATCAACAAATTCATTGAGTATTATTTAGGAAGGCTGTATTCCTTTCTGTCTTTAAACTCTTTTTGCTTGCCTTCGTTCCATTGCTGAACCGGCCTCAAATAACCGACAATCCTGGAATAAACCTCGCATGACTGAAAATTTTTCAATTCCGGAGATTTCTCAAAGCAATCATTGCATTTGAATACTCTTAATTTATCTCCACCGTTCTCATAAACTAACATTCTCCCATTTTTAATTTCCTTTCCTTCAATTTCTATTTCCTTCTTGCAATCCCAGCAAGAAACTTTATTTTCTTTGATGGTTTCTACCATAAAATAAACTTAATAATTTTTAATTTTTCGACCTTTTGTCTCAAGATATGATTCCTCCGCCCAAAACCTTTTGGCCTTTATAAAACACAGCTGACTGGCCGGGCGTAACAGCTCGCTGCGCTTTATCAAACTTCAAAAAACAGTTTTTGCCGCCAAGTTTTCTAATAACAGCGGAAACCGGTTTTTGCCTGTACCTGATTTTTACGCTCGCTTTCAACGGCAATTTCGGCTGTTTGCCTGACAGCCAATTAACATTCTTACAGGTTAATTCTTTCTTTAATAAATTTTTTCCTTTTTTTGTTATGATTAAAATGTTCTTTTTTAAATCTTTATGCAAAACATAATAAGGCCCGCCAGGCAGTTTTATTCCTTTTCTTTGGCCAATGGTGTAAAACCACAATCCCTGATGCCGGCCCAGAATTTTTCCTTTGCTGTCAATAATTTTACCCGGTTTTGATTTAAAACAATGCCTTAAAAAATCTTTAGCAGTTTCGGGAACAAAACAAATTTCCTGAGATTTTTTAACTCCATTAAAAGGAAGTTTAAGTTTTTTTGCCAATATTTCCACTTCTTTTCTTTTATAGCCGCCTATTGGAAACAAAACGCGCTTCAGCTGTTTCTGATTCAGCTGCCACAAAAAATACGACTGGTCTTTTTCTTTATCTTTTGCTTTCAGCAGCTTGCTGCCCTTTCCAAGACAAGCATAATGGCCGGTGGCAATGAAATCTGCATTCATTTTCAACGCTTTCTCCAGAAACAAACCAAATTTAATTTCCTTGTTGCAAACCACGCAGGGATTGGGAGTCAGCCCTCTTTTATTTTCTTTAAAAAAATAATCAACAATTCTTTTTTTAAATTCCCTTTCAAAATTAAAAACATAAAAAGGAATGTTTAAAATTTTAGCCACTTTTCTGGCTCTTGTTTCAAACTCTGAAGAACAGCATCTGTTCCAGTTTTCGCCCAAATTTTTACTATCCGGAGCTTTCCAAAATTTCATAAAGACTCCGACAACGTCAAAACCAGCCTCTTTCAACAAAGCCGCTGATACTGAACTGTCAATTCCCCCGGACAGAGCTATTACTGCTTTTTTATTTTTTCTTTCTTTTTGCATAATAATTTTCAACTGCCGCTTCCAGGCCCTCGCGGGCAAGAACAGAACAATGAATTTTCAAGGGCGGCAAATCGCCAAGCTTCTTAATAACCTTTTTGTAATTAATCTTCAAAGCCTGTTTAATTGTTTTGCCTCTGACCAAATCGCAAACCATATCGGACGCGGCTATTGCTGCGGCACAGCCCAAAGTATGAAACTTAATATCTTTAATCACCCCTCCGTCGCCAACCTTAAGGTAAAGCTTCATAATGTCCCCGCATCTCGGATTGCCGACCTTGCCGATACCGTCAGCATTCTTAATCTGCCCGAAATTTTTCGGCTGAGTAAATCTTTTTATCACTTCTTTTGAATAATAAGACTTCATAGGCTATCAAGCAAAGCGCAGATAAAGATGAAGGTTTATCTTCATAATCTAATTTCCCGAAATTTCCCTTAATCTTTTGATTGCGCCTGGCAGAACTTTTAACAAATAATTTATTTCCGACTCTTTAGTCCATCTGCCCAAACTTACTCTCAGAGAACTATGAGCTTGTTCGTGTTTTAAGCCTATGGCCAATAAAATATGGCTTGGCTCCAATTTCGCGGAAGAACAAGCGGAACCGGTGGAAACAGCAATGCCCGACAAATCAAGCTGAATCACTATTGATTCGCCTTCCACTCCTTTAAACCAAAAATTGGCGTTATTAGGCAATCTTTTTTGAACAGCGCCGTTTAAATAAAAGCCGGGAATTCTCTCTAAGACTCCTTTTATCAGCTTGTCTCTTAATCTGGAAATCCTTTTGCTTTCTTTATTCATATCTCTTTTAGCGATTTTGCAAGCTTCGGCAAAACCGACAATAGCAGGCACGTTCACGGTAGAAGACCTTAAGCCATGCTCCTGGCCGCCGCCGTGCAATATCGGCTCAATCTTCGTCCCTTTTTTTACATACAAACAAGCTGCTCCCTTGGGCCCGTACATCTTGTGAGAAGAAGCGGACAATAAATCAACCTTCAGCCTTTTTAAATTAATGGGAATTTTGCCAAAGCTTTGGGCCGCGTCAGTGTGAAAATAAACACCCTTGCTCTTGCAGATTTTGCCGATTTCCGCGATTTCCTGAATCGTTCCTATCTCATTTGAAGCATGAATAATTGAAACCAAAATCGTCTCTTTTTTTATCGCCTTTTTGACGCTTTCCGGAAAAATATAGCCGTATTTATCAACCGGCAATCTGGTTATTTCAAAGCCTCTTTTCTCCAGCCACCTTGCGCTTTCCATAAGGCAAGGATGCTCTATGGAAGAAATAATAATGTGTTTTCCTTTTTTTTGATTAACAAAAGCAATGCCTTTTAAAGCTAAATTGTTGCTTTCTGTGGCTGAACCTGTGAAAATTATCTCATTCGGCTTGGCAGATATTAAACCGGCAACCGCTTCCCTGCTTTTTTCCAAAGCTTGTTGCGCTTCCTGCCCGAAATAATGTAAAGACATTGTGTTGCCGAATTTTTCATTAAAATAAGGCAGCATTACCCGCAAAACTCTCGGGTCAACAGGCGTGGTGGCAGCATAATCCAAATAAATTTTCTTGGAAATTTTAGGCAATTTTGCCATATTTTTTATTGAAAAATTAAATTAAATCAGCCAGGGTTAAAGAATCTAAAGCAGAGTTTAAAGAATTCTGCAATTTTATCCAAAATTTTTTAGCCGAACAGCTTTTTTTCAAAGGGCAGCTTCCCTGCTTGCCCGTGCATTCAACCAATCCGGCTTCTCCTTCCAAAATTCTGATAATTTCTCCGATTTTAATTTTGCGCGGAAGCCTGCCTAAAAAATAACCGCCCTGGCTTCCTTTTTTTGATTTTATCAACCCTGCTTTTTTCAGCTTGCAGGCAATTTTTTCCAAATAGTCAAAAGAGATTTTTTCTTTCTTGGAAATTTCCTTCAGAGAATGAACTTTATTTTGGTCCTCTGCCAAACAAACCATTGCCCTTAATCCGTATTTTGCCTTGGTGGAAATTTTTAGCATAAAAGAAACTTTAAAAACCGACTAATTTTGTCGGTTTTATTGTAGCAAATTCTGGAATCCCGTCAATATCTCCCGTTTATCTCATACTTTCTCAGGCTGGCTGTCGGTATTTCCAGATTGATGACATCCTTGTCGGGAATATTTTCAATGTGCTTGACCAAGGCTCTCAAGCTGTTGTGGCTGGCAACAACTAAAATATTTTTTCCGTTTTTCAAATCTTTTTCTATGTGTTTCTTATAAAAAGAAACAGCCCTGCCATAAACGTCTTTCAGGCTTTCGCCTGCCGGAGGCGCCTGGTCCCAGCTTCTCCTCCAAAGCCTGACCTGTTCTTCGCCGTATTGCTTTTTAACCTCGTCTTTGTTGAGGCCTTGCAATTTTCCGTAATTTCTTTCATCCAGCGCCTTGTCGGCAACAACCGGCATATCTTTCTTGCCAAGCTCTTGCAGAATCAAGGAAACTGTTTCCCTGTTTCTGGTTAAAGCTGAAGTGTAAACTTTGTCAATCTTAAAATCGGAAAGCTTGGCGGCAATTTCTTTTGCGCTTTTCCTGCCTTCTTCGGTTAAAGAAACGTCTGTCCAGCCGGTAAAGCGGTTTTCTTTGTTCCACTGCGACTGAAAATGCCTTAATAAGATTAATTTTGCCATAATGGTTTTTTGTCTAACTCATTTCTTTTTCTATTTTTAACAATCTATTATATTTTGCCATTCTTTCAGGCTTGGAAGGAGCGCCGGATTTTATGAAATCTGCCCCTAGACCGACTGCCAAATCGGCAATAAAATCATCCATAGTTTCTCCGGAACGATGAGAAATTATTATTTCCCAACCGAATGATTTTGCCAATTTGGCCGCCTCAATCGCTTCTGAAACAGTGCCGATTTGATTGAGTTTTATAATCACGGCGTTGCAAGCCTTTCTTTTTTTCGCCAGCTTGATTCTGACAGAATTGGTTACCGTTAAATCGTCTCCAACAACCATAACTTTTAATTTTTGTTTTTTCAGTTCCAGCATAAACCTCTGCCAGCTTTTCCAGTCTTCTTCCACAAAAGGGTCTTCAATGGCAATTATTGGATATTTTTTAATAATGTCCAGGTAAAAACTTAAAAGCTCTTTTGCTGTTAGTTTTTTTCCTTCAAAATAATATTTTCCTTTTTTATAAAAAGAGTTGGCCGCAGCATCTATAAATATTTTTGATTTCCCGCTTTTTTCAGTTAGCAATTCCAATAATTCATTTGTTTTTTTATTTCTCGGTACAAAAGCTCCTTCCAGTCCCAAATCAGTAAAGCTTTTTCCCAGCGATTTATATGTTTTAATGCCGGCTGACAGCCTTTCCTTAAAGGTTCTGCCGCTGGCAACTGTCATAAATTCCTGAATGTCCAAGCTTGTTCTGCCATGCTTGCCGCCCTCAAACTGCAGTAAAGAAGGCCGCGGCAATTTGGGCCTGGTGCCGGCAATTTTTGAAATCCATTTCCATAAAGGCATTTTCTTTTCTTTCGCTCCTGCCCGACAAACCGCCATAGAAATTCCAAGAATAGCATTTGCTCCCAAGCGAGATTTTTTTTTGGTACCGTCTATGGCAATTAAAAATTCGTCTATTTTCTTTTGCTTGACTGGATTTCTTCCTTTTATTTTCGGAGCAATAATTTTATTAACGCTGTCTGCGGCAATTGCCGCCGGTTTTTCCACTGCCTCATATTTTCCTTTGGAAGTGCCTGAAGGGACTGATGCTGAAAATTTGCCCAAGCCGGCATTCAGTTCAATTTTAATCGTCTTTTTACCTCTGGAATCAGGAATTTCTTTAACTTTAACTGAATCAATTTTAAAATTTTTCATTTGAAAAATGAAGGTAATTGGAAGCTGATAAAGCCGCTTTGCAGCCTTCGCCCGCGGCAATAACAATCTGCTTGTAAACAATGTCGCTGACATCGCCGGCCGCAAAAAGGCCGGGAGTTTTGGTCTGCATCGTCTTCGGGTCAACAATTATTTCGTCCTTTTTATTAAAATCAACCAATCCTTTGACAAAAGAAGTGGCTGGCTGGCTGCCGATTTCAATAAAAACGCCTTCCACTGCCAAAATATTTTCCTTTCCGGTTTTTTTATCCAAATAAATAAAAGAATTGACAAAATCTTTGCCTTTAATTTCTTTAGGCTGAACGCCGGTAATAATTTCTATTTTTGCGTTTTTTTTCACTCTTTCTTGATTGTCAATGTCAGCCCTTACTTTTTTCTCATACTCCAGAATATAAATTTTTTTTGCCCAAGAAGACAAGAATACAGCGGTTTCAAAGGCTGAATTTCCGCCGCCGACAACAGCCACTTCCTTATCGGCAAACAAAGGAGCGTCGCAAGTAACGCAATAAGAAATGCCTTTGCCGATAAATTCTTTTTCGCCCGGAACTTCCAACGGCCTGGGATCTGCTCCGGAAGCAACAATTACGCTTTTTGATTGAAATTGCTGCTTGCTTCTGGTGGAAACTAAAAAATTGCCGTTGATTTTTTTCACGATTCTCGCCTCGTCTCTCTCAATATCAATTCCTTTGGTTGAATTTTCTTTAGCGCCTTTTAGCAAAGTGAATTTTCTTAAATGTTTTTCAAAAGTTCTGATTAAATCCAAGCCTGAAATTTCTTGAAACCCGGGATAATTTTCAATGTCAACGGCCTTTCTGGCAATTTGGCCGCCAAAAGATTTGGTAATTAAAAGAGTATTAAGCTTTTGACGGGCTGCATAAATGCCGGCAGTAATGCCGGCCGGCCCCCCGCCAATTATAATAAGGTCATATAACATAATAATGATGAAGCGATAAATTTAAAAAGAAGCTTTTGCCGGCATACTAACTAACGTATAACTTCCGGTATTGCTTCAATCAAATCAAGAGCAGTCATACCCTCGCCCCGCTTTTTGGCTGCGATTTCTCCAGCCTTGCCGTTAACATAAGCTCCGGCTTGGGCCGCTAAAAAAGGATTAACTCCTCTGGCCATTAAGGCTCCGCAAATTCCCGCTAAAGCGTCTCCGCAGCCGCCAACCGTCATATAAGGAGTGCCCACTTTGTCTATAACCGCTTCCTTGCCGTCTGAAATAATATCCAATTTGCCTTTAAGCAAAATCGTGGTTTTAAGCCGGGCAGCCTCTTCTTGCACAGCTTTAATTTTTTCCTCATCCGACAATTCGCGAATATCTCTTCCCGTTAAAACGAAAAATTCATAAGGATGAGGGGTAATCAAAAAATTTTTACCGGAAACTATCTCGGGATTTTTCCCTACCGCATGTATCGCGTCTGCGTCTATCACTGAAGGAATTTGAGCCTGAGAAAGATATTCCAGAATCGCTTCCTGAGTTTCTTCGGTCCTGCCTATGCCTCCGCCAATAACCACGGCCGCGTTATTCCTTGAAGCAGCTTTGGCTGATTCGGTCATTGAAAGCAAAACAGCCAAATCGTGTTTAGTCAGCCACTTGCCGTCCAATGGATAAGCCGCCAAGTTAGGCGAAAAAGAAGCAATTATGTCTGCCGCCCTTTTAGGAGAGATAATTCTTACCATGTCAGCGCCTGAACGAAAAGCAGCCATAGCTGACAAAGCAGGAGAACCGGAATAAAAATCAGAACCGCCGATAACCAGCAAAAGGCCGAAATCGTATTTTTTAGAGTCAGCCGGCCTTGGCTTGTAAATCTTTTTTAAAATGTCTTTATTGGTCTGATTCATAATAATTTATTTTTATGTTTTTTTCCTTAAAAAAGCGGGGACTTCCCAAAACTTTTCTTTATCAATTATTTCTTTTTCCATTTCTTCCGCTTCTTTTTTTATTTGAATGCCGTTTTTTCTTATTTTTTCCTCGTTTTTCACCTGTACCGCGATTTTTTCTTTTTTTCCGGCCGCTTTGGAAGTCGTATGCGGTTTAGCGCGGGACTTTTTCTTTTTCTTTCTGTTTATTTTCTTTTTCTTGGCTAATTTTCCATTTTTTTCTTCCGGCTTAGGCAAAACTTTGGCTGAAACCGGTTTTTTTTCAATAACGTTCTTTTTTTTCTTTCTCGCTATTTTTTTCTTCTTTGTTTTTTTAACGGTTTCCGGTTTGCCGGAAGATATTTTTATCCCTTTATTGCAATCAGTAGCCAGCAAAATGGTTTTTAGAACATTAGGATTCTTTCTGTTTTGGGAAATTCCAAAAATGATTTTTGCTTCGGAATTTACCAATTCGGAAATCGCCTTTGATATTTGATTAACTTCGGAAAGCGAAAGATTTTTTTCTCCGACAATGTTAAACAAAACGCCTTTTGCGCCTTTAATGTTATAAGGATACAAAGGCGAATTAAGAACCTTGGCGACAAGGTCATTGATTACGCTGTCTTTTCGGTTTTCCTCAACAGTATTTAAATAAGCAAATTTTCCTCTTCCTTCTAAAATGGTTTTGAAATCGGCAAAATCAATATTAATCAGCCCTGGCTCGTAGATTGTTTCAATCAATCCGCCTAAGCTTTCAGATAAAAATTTATTAATGGCGGATAAAGCGTTTTTAAGCGGAGTTTCTTTGTTGATAACCTGAAAAACTCTTTCATTGGGGATAATGGTAATTGAATTCAAGTGGTTTTTCACTTCTCTTAAGGAATTTGCGGCTATTTCCATTTTCTTTTCTCCTTCAAAACTAAACGGCAGGGTAAAAATTCCGTAAGTAAGATTGCCTAAATTTTTGGAAATTCTGGCAAAAGTTGAAACAGAGCCGGAACCGGTTCCGCCGCCGAGAGAAGCCACCAAGATGCATAAATCATAACCCTGACAAAGATTTTTTATTTTTTCTTTTTCGCTCAAAGCCGCTTCCTTTCCCAATTCGGGATTCATACCCGTGCCCAAGCCGTGGGTTAGATTCTGGCCAAATTGAAACTTAACCACTCTTCTGTTGCAATTTTTCAAAGATTTGGTATCAGTATTGGCTGCAACAAAGCTGGCCTTTGATATTTTAGAAGCAATCTCAGAAACAATGTTGCCGCCGCCGCCGCCAATGCCAATAACCCTGATTTTGGTTTTTTTTATTTCACTTTCTTCAGGTTTAGCTAAAAGAGTTTTCGCGGGTTTGTTTTTCAGCTTCTTGGCCATTAATACAGTATAACGCTTCCGGAACTTCTGTAAAGAGTTTAAAAGCCGGCTGTTTTTTATTTTTTAACCAATCAATAATAGAATAAATAATAAAAAGCGAGATAAAATAAAACTAAGGCTCCGGTAAAAGTGATATAGGTGATTACTTTAGATCCGGCAAACCAAATTTTTTTAGTCAGTACGGCTCCGATAAATATTATAATCTCTATTAGCATATAAAAGAAAAGATAAAAAAGTATGTAAAAAACGTAAGTTGCCAGAGAAACCCCGGCTTCGGCTAAAATTCCGGTAAAAGCTATGGGCACGCCAACAGAGCAGGGAAGCTCAACAACGGTAATCACCACGGCAAAAAACATCACAGCTGCGGCTAAAAAGAAAAATCCCTTTTCCGGCTCGTCAAAAGCTTTTTTTAATCTATCAGTGGCTTTTCTGGCTAATGCCGAATCTAAAGTTTGGCAGGTCGGTCCGTGCTTAAAAAATTTCCAAGATTCCTTGAAAAAATAAACGCCTCCGCAAAAAGCAGCCAAACCGACTATGATTCTCAAGATTTCCAATCGGCCGACTAAAGCCTCAAAAAGCCTTCCCCAGGCAAAAACCAAAACTCCGTAAACCACTGCCGTAGTAATTATAAAAAGGCCGCCGCAAAACAATATTTTTCTTTTGGAGTTAAAAAAAATAACAATGGAAAGAATTAAAATCAGCGCGCCTATTGAGCAAATATTTAAACCGTCCAAAGAGCCCAAAATTATTGTTGCAAGAGGCAAAGACCAGTCCCTTATGTCAATTTCTATGTCAAGAAAAGGAATTTTAACTATGCAGCAATCTTCTTCAACAATCTCTCCTTTAATGGCCCTTACGACCATTTCTTCGTGCTGGGAAGTAAAATCCCTGAATTGAAAAAAATTTCCTGTTTCGTAATCAGAACCGCCGATAAAAATAGTCGGCGCCATTATCTTGTAATCCTCTCTCCCGTATTTTTTGGCTATTTCGTTTAATTTTCCCGTATCGCTTATGGGATAAACCATTAATTCAATTTGAGGATATTCCTGCTGTAAGCTCTGGATGAATTCCTTTGCGCTTTTGCAGACCGGACAAAGCCTATCGTCAAAAAAATAAATAATAACTTCTTTTTCTTCAGAAAAATCTTCTTCTGCCTGCGCAAAAGGCAAAAACAAAAACAGTCCGATAACAATAATGAAAAAAATAAAAAACGCTTTTTTCATATAATCAGTTTTATAATTTACAGCCGGTTATTTCAGCAAGAGCTTCAGGACTGCCCCAGTCCTCAAAAAGATTACCTTTTATTTGAACCTCGGGAATATAGCCTGTTTTTATTTCTTCCAGGCACCTCTTTGCTTCTTCTTCTGAAGTAATTCCCGAACAATCCAAATAAATAGGCTTTATTTTTTCGTAATCTCCGTACTCTTGAACCAAGCTGTCGCAAGCAGGGCAAGTTTTGCTGCCGTAAATAATCACACCGGCCTCTGCTAAGCATTGAATGAATTCATCCGTTATTTTTTCGTTATTTTTCTCTTCGTTAATATCCTCTATTCCATTTTCAACAATCTCTGCTTGTTCATTTTTTCCGGTTTTAACAAAATAAAAAATTGCAAAAATTGCGATTGCAATAATAATTATTACTAAAAATATCTTTTTCATTGCCAAAAAACTATAAGCTTTTTAAAATAATAACCCTGTTATTATAGCAAAAAAGCTCAGTTAATAAAAAAGGCAAACATTTGTTTGCCTTTTCTTTTTAAAAAATTTAACAATCCTCTTCAAGGGTTTCATAGCAACCTCTTTTTTAGCTATTCTTTTTTTTCTTCTCCGCCCGGTTTTTCTTTTTTTAGCGCTTTGATTTCTTTTTTTAAATCAATCATTTTAAGCTCGCGGCCAACAAAAAATTTTTGCAGTTTTTCTATTTTTTTAATATGCTCGTTAAGTTCTTTGGTTTTTTCTTCAACTTTCATCTCTAAAACTTCGTTCAGTTCTTTCAATTCTTTTGTTTTTTCCAGAATTTTCTGTTCCAGGCCTTCGTATGAATCCTTTAATCGCCTAGCCATATTATTGAAACCGACGGCTAATTCGCCTATTTCGTCTTTTGCTTTAATTTCTATTTCTGTTTTAAATCTTGTTTTTTCTAAAATTTCCATGCCTCTCTTCAGTTTGCCAATCGGACCTATAATAGTTTTCCGTAAAAAATAAAGCAGAGAAAAAATGAATAATAATAAAAAAATAATCACTCCCGCAAATGCGGCTATGCCAATATTATAAACAGACTGCTGAATTTCCTTAGCTTTTTCTTTCTGGATTTCAATTATTTCAGTTAACGGAGAGACAATCAAAATTTTCCCGCTGAAAGAAGGTATAATTGAAAATGACACTATTCTTTGACTTTCGTCTGCATCTCCTGAAATTTCAAACATTCCTTTTTCCTTTCCCGTTAAAGTAAAAATTTCTTCAATCCCCTGCTTTTTTACTATTTGGCTGCTAAAAATTACGGACTCTTCTTTTTTTTCTATTTCGAAATCATCATAAAATTTCTCCGAAGAAGAAATGAATTCTCCCGTGTTTCTGACAATAACAACATAAGAAAGCTTTGAAATATCTGCTTGAATAATCTCTGTAAGTAAAATATCAACATCAACATCTATTCCGAGCACTCCATTAAGATTATTTTCTTCCCAAACGGGTAAAACATAGGTCATTATTCTTTTCTGATTCCTCAAATCATCGTATGGGCCAAGCCAAAAACCGGCATACCTTTTTTCGCTTTCAGCAATCAAAGAAAAAAGTTCTTTTTTCTGCTCCAAATCGGCTTTATCCTGCGGAAAAACTTTAAATGAAACCGGGCTAATAAAAAAAATGTCGGAAATTATTTGATGCTTATAATAATAATCTGCTAAAAATTTATCGCTAATTTCTCCCTCAGAAACAAGGCTGTCTTTTGCGGGTTGAAGGTCAATTATCATATTCTTAAGCGTAAAATCGTAAACCTGCGCCTTTGCGCTTACGTTTCTAATCAAATCTTGCTTTATTAAAAACATCGTATCTTCAAAAGATTCAGCTTCAATGTCAAGCGAAGTTTGAATAAGGGAGTTCAATAAGAAAAATATTAAAAAAAAGACAAACGGTATCGTTATCAAAACAACAAATAAAGCTATTTTAAAATTCAATTTTAAATCTGAAAATCTTTTTATTATTTTCATTAACGCGTCCATTATGAATTTATAGGATGTAAAAATATCCTTTTCATTGACCGACCAACTCAAAAGCCTGTTTCTTATCTAATCTCAAGAGTTGAAATATCTTCATCTATAATAACAATCTCTCCGTCAACCCAACGAGATAAAAAAGAATCTGTTACGCTCAAAGTTTCATGGTCATCTTTACTGAAAGGCCTGAAAAATGTTCTCATAATGCCATCTATTCTTTCAATGTTTTCCAAAGCGTCTCTAACCGCACTATTATCAATTGTTCCCGCTTTCTCTATCGCAGCTTTAAGAAGATAAACTGCATCGTATCCGCTGGCAGCGGAAGAAAGTATTATCGGGGCCTCTCCGTATTTATCTATTATTTTTTGGTTCAGCTCTTTTGTCTTCTCGTTAAAATTCGCGCTTACCGGAGCCGTAAAAACTATTTTACTCGCCAGCGAACCTGATAATTGCCATAAGATGCTGGCATTGGCAGCGGTGCCCATTAAAACAGGCTCATAATTTGCCACCTCCTCTGAGGCTTTTAGAAAATCAGCGGTAGAGTCGGCTAAAGCGTAAAAAATAATGGCATCCGCTTCAACCGTTTTGGCTGATTCAATTAATTCAATAAGCTCTTCAATCCCGGCTCCCCTGTTAAATTCTCCGACAAAAACAGGAACTTTTCCCCATCTGGTTAAAGTTTCATTAACGTCTTTTAATCCTTGAGTGCCATAGGATGTTGAATCGTGAATAACTGCAATTTTCCCGTTATTTGTTTCTTTTATAAGCCAAGCTACAGACAATCTTGCCTGATCCTTGTCTAAAGTTCTTATTCCGAAAATATAATTTTTCGGTCGCTCGGAATACTTTGTTGTTATCTCGGTTGCGGTTGCAATGTGGGGAAAAACAATCAGCTCGTTGTCTTGGGCTAAATCCAGCCAATATAGCGCGTTAACGCTACTTGCCGGCCCGATTACCGCCAAAGCGCGGTGTTCAAAAATCAATTGCTCTATGTTTTTTTTAGAGGTTGACGCATCCGCTTTATCGTCAAAAATAATTGGTTTTATTTTTCTTCCGAGAATACCTCCTTCGGCGTTAATTTCCTCAATAGCAATTTCAAATCCTTGCCTTCCCCATACGCCAAAAGCGGCAGTGGGGCCAATAGATTGGTCGGCGTTATAACCAATGACAATTTCCTCCGGCTCTTTCTTATCTCTACCGCTTTGCTGGACGAAAAAGAAATACGCGCCTATCGCTAAAACTATAACTAAAATAACGATGATGCTGATTATTAGTTTTTTGTTCATATTTTTTATTGTTCGGTTAATTATAATGATTATTTAATTATATTTTATTTGCAAATACAGTGTCAAATCAATTTTACACAAAAACTCTAAAAACCCCGCTGCTTCATACTCATACCTTTTAGGGGCGGGCACTTTGTGCTTCCTCCGAGGAAGCACAAAATAAAAGCCCTGATTTAATTTATCAAGGCTTTGCTAAAAAGATTTGCGCTAATTTTTTTCTTTCTTCCGCGAAATAATATATATTCCTGCCATTAAACTAATAAATCCCAATGCAACAAATAACGGACATTTTGCTATTACGAATTTCCACCCTAAAACAAACGCTCCTGCAACAGGTATTACAATCAACAAAAAGCCGATTATTTTATTCATTGTCTCCTCCTATTAAATTTTCTATGAACAAAACAATTATATAAATACCAAGGAGCACTTTGTGCTTCAGCAAAGAAAATGAATCTTCTTTTTTACCCTTCGCTGTCGCTTGGGTCTCGGAGGAAGCACAAAGTGCTCACTCTGTTTCTCAAAAAAGAATGCTGTGTGCCCCCGGTCTAGAACCAGGGTTTTAAGGCCTGCCTGCGCAAGCAGGGGCAATCCGGGGCTTTCTGAGCTGTCCTCACCGACCCATCTCGGTCAGGGCTATTTTAACACAAAATGAGACAAATAAAACACTATTTAGGGATATATTTCGGTATCTCAAAATGGTATATCTTTGGCCTTTCTTTCGTCCTCTTCTGGTCCCTCCTCCTTTTCGTCATCCTCTTCAATATCTACTTCTTTCTTAATTTCCTCAAATTCGTTCTCCACCGCCCTGAGTCGTTCTTTACTGGTTTTGATAAGAGCTACGGCCTCTTTTACCTTTCTCAAGCCCTCTTCAATATCAACCTTTTCTTGACTCTCAAACCACTCAGTAATTTCGGAAAGTTTTTTAAGATTATCGCTTAAATTTTTAACATTTGGTTTTTCTTTAGGCATGTTTTTTGTTAATTTTATTTATATTTTTTATTTTAGAAATAATTATTCCATCTACTACTCGAATATCCATATCTTCCCCTATTTTAGTATCTCTTATGCTTCTAATCAATCTATCGCCACATCGTGCGATACTGTAGCCAAGCTTAAGTTGGGTTTCCGGATTACGAAGATAAATGATTTTTTCCGAATGCTCTAATTGTTGTTTAATTATTGACAGCAATGAATTAAACCCAAATATGGACTTCTTCCATGAATTTTTTAGATTATTTTTGTTGCTTTGGAGAGCATTTTTGAATACTTGAAAAGAAATCTTTAGCGCGGTTTCAATGTCTTTATATTTATTAAAAATTAAATCTTTTATCCCGCGAATTGCATATACTGACTGGTTTATCAAAGACTCGGCATTTTCTAATACATTTTCATAAAAACCAATAATATCTCTTTCATGCCCTTCCAATAATGATGCAGCTTGCTCCCACGACTCGCTAAGAACGGTTGCGGCAATACTTGGTGTTGAAACTGAACGATCGGCCGCTAACGCCGCAAGAGGAATATCCTTGTCATGACCAATTGCAGTAATCACCGGGGAAGGAAAATTTGCAACGCCTCTAATTAATAATTCGTTATTAAACGGCTGCAACGATTCAAAAGAACCACCGCCCCTCATAATAACCAATACTTCAATATCTTTTTTCTTCATGGTCTTAATGGCTGATAGCAAATCTGTAATAGCTGATTGTCCCTCAACCCTGGAATCGACCATTTTAATTTTAAAACCATAATTGCCAATATTACTTAAGAAATCAGCTAAAACCGCTCCTTGCTTTGAAGTAATTATTCCAATTTTTTGAGGATATGCCGGAATGGTTCTTTTTTTACTCTCTTCAAAAATTCCCTCATCTCCCAATTTTTTCTTTAATTTTTCATATTCTTTTTTCAGAGTTCCTTCTCCGGCATGTTCAATGACATCAGATTTAAAAGATAGCTTTCCCCATGGTGCATATATTTCAGGATATCCGGTGGCAATAATTTTAATTCCCTCTTTCAATTCTATACCGCAAATATCATACCTAGATTTCCAAATCACACACTTTATTATGCTTCCATCTTTTTCATCTTTCAGGGTAAAATAGACGTGACCCGTAGGCCCCGAACTAACCTCGCTGATTTCTCCTATAATTTTTGATCTAAAATCTT
>CAZLAP010000043.1:0-2980 GCA_964557715.1 uncultured Candidatus Saccharibacteria bacterium | reverse complement strand
GCCATAGCTGGTGCGCGATTACTAGCGATTCCGGCTTCATGAGATCGAGTTGCAGATCTCAATCCGTACTGGGAGACCGTTTGTTGGGATTAGCTCCGGCTTGCGCCTTTGCAACCCATTGTCGGCCCCATTGTACCACGTGTGCAGCCCAGGGCATCGAAGGGCCACGCTGATCTGGCGTCATCCCCACCTTCCTCCTGGTTATCCCAGGCAGTTTCCCGCGACACTTGTAACGCAGGATAAGGGTTGCGCTCGTTGTTGCACTTAAGCATACGCTTCAAAGTACGAGCTGACGACAGCCGTGCAGCACCTGTCCCGTTATCCTTGTGAGAACTCCTGACTTTCATCAGGATTTTAACGGGATTTCAAGCCCTGGTAAGGTTCCTCGCTTGTTGTCGAATTAAGCCACATGGTCCACCGCTTGTGTGAATCCCCGTCTATTCCTTTGAGTTTTAGCCTTGCGGCCGTACTTCCCAGGCGGGACACTTAACGCGTTTGCTTCGCCACCTGAAGGGTCGACACTTCAAATAGCTAGTGTCCATCGTTTACAGCGTAGACTACAAGGGTCATCTTGTAGATTTTTACTTACTCCGATTACTCGGAGGATCGGACTATATCATTTTCTGAAGCTTTTCCATTTTCCTTTTTTTCTAGCAATATACTTTTCTATCATTACCTTAGAAATGCCTGTTAATTCACTAACTTCAGAAATCCAGCGTTGTTGTAAATCACGGTCTTTATAAAGAATCAAGACCTTCGGTAGCATTTCTGCTATCTTTATATGCGGCATTATAATCCGCAAGAACTTTTTAAGCTCTTCGCTTGAACGAATCCATAAACGATAATATGTTTTTTCTTCGCCTACCCATTTTCTGGTTATTTTACCGATATGAACATTTATATCCCAGACTTTCTTTAAATAGCGGGATAATATTTTTTGTTCTTCGTAAGGGAAATGATCGGTGCAAAATACGCCCTTTCTCCCATTTCCTATTATAGAACCATCGTCAAACCACCATATTGCTAAAGATAAAGGAGTCATTACATTAAGCCACTTGCGGCGAATTTTAAACACTCCTTTTTTATGAGTTAAATTGTATAACTCTGTCAATTCCGGCATTGCCAGGCTTTGATACCGTAATTTCTGACCGCCAAGCCCATCTTTAACTTCTGATTTCCAAAAACAATTCTCTCCAGAAATTTCTTTTAATTCATCCTTTTTCCAGAAGAAATATTCCTTTTGGTTGACGGAATGACGAAAAGAAAAACGGGCATTGCCATAATGGTCGTTAATTTTTAACGAACCATCTCCCAGCAAAGAACCAAGAATAATATCTTTGCAATTTTTAGACAAAAATGAATTTTTCATTTTCTATCTTTTTGATTTACATAGTCTCTACGGGGTTACTTGTTTATCAAAAATAAACAAGAACTTCCCTCGGGATTATCCATTTAGACTAAAATGGGTTTCCCCGATACAGCTGGATGCTCACCATATTGTTGCCAATACGGAGGACACCATTTAGTCCGCCAAATGCGGACAAGGATTTATCTAATCCTTTTTGCTACCTACGCTTTCGTCTCTCAGCGTCAGGGTCGCCCCAGCTGGATGCCTTCGCTTTTAGGATTCCGGTCAATATCAACGGATTTCACCCCTACACCGACCGTTCCTCCAGCCTCTAACGCCCTCTATTCCGCCCATCTCTTCCGCAGTTTCAAGGTTAAGCCCTGAAAATTTAACGGAAGATGCGGCGGAACGCCTACAGACTCTTTACGCCCAATAAATCCGGATAACGCTTGGGGCACTCGTATTACCGCTACTGCTGGCACGAGTTTAGTCACCCCTTATTCCTGGAATACCGTCATCTCGTATAACGAGATTCTTCTTCCAGAAAAGCTCTTTACATCCCGAAGAACTTCTTCGAGCACGCGGCGTCGCTGGTTCAGGGTTTCCCCCATTGACCAATATTCTCGACTGCTGCCTCCCGTAGGAGTATGGGCCATGTTTCAGTCCCATTGTTGGCGGTCATGCTCTCACACCGCCTATCCGTCATAGCCTTGGTAAGCCGTTACCTTACCAACAAGCTGATAGAACGCAGGCCAATCCTGAAACGACAAAGATTGCTCTTTGTCCTTTACCGAACGCATAATTGCTTATACGCTCGGACTATCGGGAATTACCCAACCTTTCGGCTGGCTATGCCCGTTTTCAGGGTTTGTACCTACGTGTTACTAACCCGTCTGCCACTGTCACAAATCTTGCGATTTATGACCGTTTGACTTGCATGCCTTATCCACGCCGCCAGCGCTCATCCTGAGCCAGGATCAAACTCTCAAAATAAATCCAGTAGAAAAATCTACGGATTTAGAATAGATTCGAAACAACTTAAAATAACTGATATTAACTTTTTAAAGTTCTTTCCCAAGACACAAAAAATCAGGAAGAGACTCCTGATTTTTTCATTTCAACCATTAACCTACCCGAAAGACAAACGTTTTATTTGCAATCATATTTTTTCTTTCTCATATCATTAATGTTAATTAAGTCTCTTCTGTTTTGCATTTTACTTTTTAAAAAAATTCTTGTCAAGACCTTAAGCCTGAGGTCGGATTTGAACCGACGACCTACTGTTTACAAAACAGTTGCTCTGCCACTGAGCTACTCAGGCACAGCCAGTGAACCGTCTAAAATTATTCCTTCTGCTTGGTTGAGCTTTTTAATTTTTGCCAATAATCGTCTTCTTCAAGCTTGTTTTTCTTTTTTTTGGATTTTTCTCTTAATTTTTGGAGCCAGTTTGAAGTTTTGCTGTCAGTTCTTAAAGTCAGTATTCTGATTTTGGAAAGTATTTTTTGGAGAAAGATTTCAAAAGTAAAACTTTTAGGAAAAGAAAAATTTTTAATTTTATCAAGTAATTTTTCTCTGTTTGATTCAAGCGGAACAATTTCAGGCAATTTCAAAAGCAAAGAAGCTTTTCGGTAA
>CAZLAP010000042.1:0-10871 GCA_964557715.1 uncultured Candidatus Saccharibacteria bacterium | reverse complement strand
AATAAGCGAAAAAAAGAAAATTGAAATTTTAAAGCTTTTTAATCAACAGGATTTTTACGATAATTGCGGGCAAACGGAAGATCTTTTTTTTGAGAAAGAAAAAAACATTAACAAAAAAGATTATTTCAGAATGGTTAAACTGAAAACAGGAGAGCTTTTTAAAACTTCAGTGCGCCTGGCCGGAATTTTAGCTACTGCTGAGGAGGAAAAAATAAAAATGTTAGAGTCTTTTGCCGAAAACTTGGCCTATATTTTTCAGATAAAAGACGATTTACTGGATCTGTCTATCGGGGGAGAAAAAGGCAGGAGCAAGGGTTCAGACATAAAAAACGGCAAAAAAACGCTTCTTCTAATTTATTCCCTTAAAAAGGCGACCAGCAAGCAAAAAAAAGAAATGCTGAAAGTTATCGGCAATAAAAAAGCCCCTAAAAGAGAAATTGCAAAAATTATAGAATTTTATCGCAAATCCGGCGCAGTTGATTTTTGTCAAAAAATCGCTTTAGAAAAATCTAAAAAAGCTTTAATTCTGCTTAAAAAAATAAAAAAAGAAAACATAAATAATTCTTGCGATTTTCTTGAGTTTTTAGCCAATTTTATGTTTGCCAGAAAAAAATAAAAGGCTGCGAATCAAAATCAAAAAAGTATTATTCTGCCAGCTTTTCTCGCTTTTAACAGCTTATAAGCCTTCTCTCCATCTTTAAGAGAAAATCTATGGGTAATTACTTTATCAAACTTGATTTTTCCTTGCTTTAACAATTTCAAGCCTTTTTTAATATCTTTAATCGTAAAATCAAAAATTCCAAAAAGGGAAAGCTCCCGAGAAATAAACTTTAATGAATTCAAATCAAGATTTTTATCCTGAACGCCGACCATTATAAGTTTTCCTCCTCTCTTTAAAATTTTTATTCCATTATCCAAAGCTTTAACATTGCCGCTCGTTTCAAAAACAATGTCAAAGTGATTTTTAAATTTTTTTAAGTCTTTTTTCAAAATTATCTCTGGATTAAAAAGCTTATTAGCCAAGTTTTGGCGGTATTTCACAGGCTCTATCGCAAAAATTGTCTTTGCTCCATGTAATTTCAGCAAAACGCCTAAAACCAAACCAACGGGCCCTGTTCCAAAAATTAAAATATTATCCGAAAATTTTATATCCGCCTTTTGAAAAGCATGAATATCCAAAGCTAAAAGATCGGTGATTAAAGATCCTGCGGCAAAATCAATTTCTCTTGGCAAATGAAAAACAGCTCTTTGAGGAACAGCAATATATTCAGCATGAGAGCCAGGCGCTTCCATGCCAAAAATGTAGCGGTTGTCGCAAAGATTTTGTTTTCCTTCTTGGCATTTTTGGCATTTGCCGCACCAAACAAAATTTGAAACAAGAACCCTGTCTCTTACTTTAAATCCTTTAATTTGATTGCCAATTTCAGCAATAACTCCTGCAAAAGAATGGCCTAAAATGATTTCTTTTTTATTATAAACTTTACGGGTTAAAGGGCCGTTGATGATGTACAAATCAGTGCCGCAAAGCGCCGATGCTTTAACTTCAACTAATATTTCATCCGGTTTTATTCTCGGCTTAAATGTTTCTTTTAGAATAAATTTTTTCCGGCCGAAGTTGTAAAAAAGAGCTTTCATTAAAAAAAACGGTAAATTGATATATTAAGAATAATATTTTTTAAAAATATCAGCGTTAAAATAATCATTATGATAAGCGATATTTTTTCTTTAATTTGAGATTTCATATTTTTATTTTGTGTTTTGATAAAAAAGCTTCTTCTCTATTTTATACAAAGAAATAGAAATTATTCGCAAGAACCACCAGAAACCGTTGCGAATCAAGAAAAGGTTTTTTGGCAGGCGCAATAATATAAAAACAATTCTTCTTGGGTTGAGGTAGAATCGGCGAAAAGCATTGCGTTGAATTTTAAAAAGATTGATTCCGGTAGCTTTTGCATAAAACGATTTTTCCGCCCAGTACTTAAAATCAAACCTTTCCCATTGGGAAAAATTGAAATTGGGATAAGCCTCTTGAGCGATTTTCATTAAAGGAATTCGAGGATAAATTACTACTGAAAAAAAAGTGGCAATCAGAAGATTGGAATCGCAAGCCCATTTTATTGTTTTTTCCATTTCTTCTTTTTTCTCGCCCGGGAAACCAAGCATAAAAAAACCATGAGTATTTATTTTTTCTTCAAAGGTCCAATCAATAGCCTGCTTAACCTTGTCTAAATCCAAATTCTTATTGATTAATTTCTGAATTCTGGGCGAGGCGGTTTCAACCGCATAAGTAATGGAATAACAACCAGCCTGCTTTAATTTACGGATAAGCTCCCTATCCATTATATCTCCTCTTAACGCGTTAGGAAAAGCTATTTTTATCTTAATTTTTTTTTCAACTATCAGATCGCATATTCTTTTTGCCCTGGCAAGGTTTAAATTGAAAATGTCGTCAATAATATGAATTTCTTTTATGCCGTATTTTTCAGTCAGCAGTTCAATTTCAGCTATTACGTTTTCCGGGCTGCGGAAGCGAGTTTTTTTCCCAAAAATCTGGTGGCAATAAGCGCAATTAAAAGGACAACCCCGGCTGGTAAAAATTATTGACCAGGGAACGGCCTTGTAATAAACATTCATACCGGTTACTTTTGAATAAATTTTAAAATCTACCAAATCCCAAGCAGGAAAAGGAATGCTGTCTAAATTTTCAATCGGCTCTCGCGGCTTGGTAAGTATTATTTTGCCGTTTTTTTTGAAGGCGATTCCTTTAACGCTGTCAATCGGCTTATTTTTTTGGATTTTTTCAATAAGTTCGGTGAAAGTAATTTCCCCTTCTCCTATTACCACAAAATCAATTTTTGATTTTTCAAGAATCTGGTCATAAAAAACCGAGGCATGAGGGCCGCCAAGAACTGTAATGCATTCGGGTTTCAATTTTTTGACAATTTCGGAAATCCTTGACATTTCCTTGCTTTCTGCGCTTAAACAGCTAAAACCAACTATATCCGGATTGAAATCTTTGATTTTATTTTTAACCTGTTCAAAATTCAAATTTAAAAGAGCTTGGTCAACTAAACTGATTTCAAACCGGCCGGGAAAATTTTGGCGCAAGACGGAAATAAGATAAAGAAGCCCCAGCGGCTGAGAAAATCTTTTCCGCTGGAAACGAACTCCGGGACGGATTAACATTATTTTTTTTATCAGCATTTTGAATTTTCAGCTTTTTAAACGCCTTGCTTTTTTGCTTTCTTAATTCTTTTTTCAATAATCTGACGGGAAACTTTATTGGGGAAAGAAATTGCTGGAGCGTTTGGTCTTTCGGAATAAGGATAAAGGCTCGTATAGTCAAAATTTACGTCTTTTAAAAGCTTAATGGTTTTATCAAAATCTTCTTCCGTTTCTCCGGGAAAGCCGATTAAAATATGGGTAAAAATTTTTAATCCGGGATTCGCTTTTCTCAATTCTCTGAGAGCGCTTTTTATTTCTTCGGCCTTATGGAATCTGTTCATTGATTTGAGAATTTTATCGCTGCCGGATTGAACAGGGCACATTATCTCATCTACATTTCCGGTTTTCACCGCGAAAACCAAATCATCTAAATACTTAATGACCCAGCGGGGATGCATTTCAAACAGATAAATTTTATAATTTCCTTCAATTTTTAAAAATTCTTTCAAAAGAGCGGGAAAAGTCGTTCCGATGTCCAGCCCATAAGCGCCAAGGTCATCAGCCAAAAGTATGAAGCTTTTATAACCGCGAGAAAGCCCTTTTTTAAATTCAGCCAAACATTCCTTAATCGGCTTGCTTTTTAAGGTTCCAATGGCATTTTTTATTCCGCAATAACTGCAATTGCCCAAACATCCCCAAGAAATTCTAACGTAATAATTCCTGCCTAAAAACTGATTTTTATGCCTTTGGAAAGAGCGCAGAAAAAAACTTAAAAGCTTAAAACGAAAAAGATCCCGGAAATTATTAGGATCTAAAATAATTGATTTACTGAATAAAGCATTGGCGTCAGGCATTTTTTCTATTCTTGTTTTCAAATTGAAGATTTCATTTATCTTTCCTGTTGAAGCAGGCGTGAAAGTCGGCCCATTGAAAAATTTTTCAAGCTTTTTTTCGTTTATTTTCGGCAAACATCCTCCAACAATTAACTTTTTGCCTAATTTTTTAAATTCATTAATTTTTTTAATGGCAAAATCTTCCTGGCTTTCCTTAAAAGCGCAAGTACTAAATATAATGTAATCGGCCTTGCGCGGATTTTTAACTATTTTAAATCCGTTAATTTTCAAATATTCGCAAATTTTTCGGGCATCCAGCAATCTTCTGTGGCACCCCATTGAATAAATGTATACTTTTAAGACATTTTTATTTTTCATAATCAAAAAGCGGAAAAATCAAGAAATTTTTTTGCAAACAGGACAAAAACTTTTTGTTGATTTAAGGATTTTCATAATTTTTTTTTCAAAATCAAAAAACAAATTTCCGCTTATAAATCTAAAGGCAGTTTTGTTGAAATAGTAATTTTTGAAAGATATTTATTCTGAAAGTCTTTGTTTATAACCGGACATTCTTTTTTAATTTTCATATTAAACATAGGATGTTTCCACATTCTTCTTAAAATATTTTCCAACGGCTCTTTCCTTACATTGCCAAAGTTAAAAGGAAGATAGCAGCAAGGCTGAATTTCTCCATAAGGAGAAATATAGAAAAGCTTTTTTTTGAAAACCGGACACCAATCGTTTTCCAGCTCAATAAAACCTAATTGACGAAATCTCCTTAATAATTGCTTTTCTTGTAAGTTCAATTCTATTTCCTTGGCATTCTGCCATTTTCCAAGAGGAAGCGAAGGAATGATTTTTATGCCCCCCACGCCCATTTTTTTTCCCAATGATATTATTTTTTTCAAATCTCCGTTTTTAAGATTTTCTTTGGTGGCATAAACGGATAAATAGCAATAAATTTTTTCAGCAAGGCAATTTTTTATTCCTTCTATAGCTTTTTCAAATGAATTTTCTATTCCTCTCAAGCTGTTGTGAATTTTAGAATACGGACTGTCAATGCTTACTCCTATTCTTTCCAATCCGGCTTTTTTCAAATCCCTGGCCATTTGCCTATTAAGAAGATAACCGTTGGTATCAAGCATTGTCTTAAAACCTCTCTTGCTGGCGCAATCTATCAGTTCAAATATATCTTTTCTGAGCAAGGGCTCCCCACCGAAAAAATAAACACCTTTTATCTTTTTTTTAGAAAACTTATTTATTATTTCTAATAACTCTTTCCTGTTAAGCTCTCTTTCTTTATCCTTAGGATATTTAGCCATTGCGCAGTGGGAACACTTGCACTGACAGAAATAAGTTACTCCGATCATCACGGTTGCCCGAGGGTCACAAGAATAAAAAAAGTGCCTGGCCCAGTCCAATAAATGTTTAATTTTAAATCCCATATATGGCGCGGCGAATTACTATTTTATTATACAAAAAAAAGATATAATTAAAAATTATAATAATAAATCAATGCAGATATTATACGAAAAAACAAAAAGCTTCTGCCCTGTTTGCAATAAAATTTTAGCTACTGACATTCAAGAAAAAGAAGGGGCAATATGGATGGAGAAAAGCTGTCCTCAACACGGAACATTTAAAGAAAAGATAGCAAAATATGCCTGGCATTACAAAGGATTGAACAGTTTCCGCAACAATCTATTTAGAGATTTCTACAAAGAAAAACGTCCAACCGCCATATATACAACCTCTATTACTTCAAAATGCAATTTAAACTGCCCTATTTGTTTTGCCAATAATGTTAATTGGAGATTAAAAGACCTGCCAATGGATTTCTTCAAAAACGAGCTTGAGAAAATAAAAAACAAAAATCTTAGAATTCTTTTTTCCGGCGGAGAACCAACTTTAAGAGAAGACTTGCCCGAAATGATTAAAACGGTAAAAGAGTCAGGAAACAGTTCAACTATCTTGACTAATGGGGTAAAAATAGCTCATAATTTCGCCTATTTAAAGTTATTAAAAAAACAAGGGCTTAATGCGGTTTATGTCTCGCTGGACACAATAAATAATCCTGAAATTCATAAAAAAATGCGAGGGCAAGATCTTACAAATTTAAAAATGAAAGCAATTGAAAACGTAAAAAAATTGAATATTTCTCTGCGGATTTTTGCAGTAGCGGCAAAAGACGTTAATGAATCTGAAATAAATGATTTAATTGAATTTTCAAGAAAAGAAAAAAAAATCAGCGCTCTGAATATCAGAGGATACAGTCATTTGGGAGAAAACGCCAAATCGTTTTCTCATAAACAAGAATTTTTAATGGACGAATTACTTGAATCGGTGGCAAAAGAAAGCGGAAATTTGTTTTCGCTGGAAGACATTTATTATCATCAAAAACTACATCTTGCTTTTTCAGCTGTGCGCGGAAAAATCCCTATCTGTTCTAAAGCTGCGATGCTTTTTATCCCCAGAAAGAAGAAAAAAATGCTTCATCAAATTTTTAAATATGATAAATTTTCAAAGGTTCTGGACGAATTTGGAAAAATCTGGCAGGAAGACAAGAAAAGAGCGAAAAGATACCTTCTGCTTAAATGCGCTCCTACCTTAATAACTTCGCCTGATTTTTTTCATATTTGGCGGACAATCAAAAGAACAAATTGCGCGCCCCCTCCTTTTAAAAATTATCACAGACTTTCCATAATCGCTTACGGCGACACCGCAAATATTGACGTAGAGAAAACCTGGAGAGAGTGCAACCAACGTTCCTTTAATTTGGGCGTGGAAAACAACATTCCTCGCTGTTGCGAAGAAAGCTACAATGCGGCTTTTAGGCTAAAAGTTTTAAAGCCGTTTGGTGCCGCTATTGAAAACAGATTAAAATGAAAAAAAGCCCAAAAGATAAATAAACTGAAAACAAAAAAATATACTCTTTGCTGGTAAAATTTTTTTTGCCAATAAGCCAAAAACTTAAAATTCCGGCTAAAAAAGAAGGCAAAAATAAAATATCAAAATAATCTAAAAAGAATATCGGGCACAAAATAAAAGAAAGGAAAGCAAGAAAGCCGATAATTTTTTTGCCTTTTTCCAGCCCGAAAATGACTGGAATGGTAAATATCCCTCCCGCTTTATCACCGTGATAATCTTTGACGTCCTTTACCGTGCCTCCAAGCGTAAAAGCAATTAAAACAAAAATAGCCAATTTCCCCGGAAAATCAAAAATCGTATTAGCTGAATTCAGAAGAAATCCGGCATAAATTGTAAAAAGAAAAGTCAAAGCATTGATAAAAGTGGCTAAAACAGGAAACCTTTTCAAACGAAACGGAGAAGTATAATAAAGATAACCCACAAAACTTCTTAATAAAATAAGGAAAAAGAAAGAATAGCCCACGGCAAAAGCAACAACAAAAGACAATGCTCTTAATAGGTTGCTAAGAATTCTATATTCTTTTCTGGTAAATTTATTTTGAGGAAGAGGACGAGAACGATTGGAAATTCTGTCTATTTTTTCGTCAGAAAGGTCGTCATAACCTATTGCTGAAAGCCAATAAAGCAGAATGGCTATAACAGCCATAATTATCAGCAAACAATCGGCAAAATTTAAACTGAGAGGATTGAAAATCGGCACTTTAGCCAAATAAAGCCCGAGTCCCAACAGAATAATGTTATGGAGAACCCTTGTCAGTCTGGAGTTTTTCAAAAAGGCGGACAGTTTATTTTTATCATAAGCAAAAAACCAAAGCAGGCCTAAAACGCAAACAAAGATAAAGTATAATGAAAAAAGAACGAAATTATGTTCGAAAAGGGGATTTAAAGAAGAGGAAAGGTTGTAAATTCTCAAGGGAGAAAAAATAAGAAACAAAAATCCGATAGAATATAAAAAAAACATACCCAAAAATACCTTGAATATATTTTTAGTTTTTAAAAAGACATACCAGATGAGCCCTAAAAAAAGAATGCTTGATTGAATTCTTATGCCGTAATTGAAATTTAATTCAAGGAATTTAACCACTTTGGAATTAACGTCTAAAGACAATAAACCCTGCGTGCTATAAAGAATAATGTTTAAAAAAAATTGAAGAATATTTTCAGGCAATCTAAAAAACAGCTTATATCTCATTATTATTCCCCCCTCGCCGCTTGCGGCTATAAGATCAATTATCGGCGGCAATAAAATTATAAAAAAAGCAAACAAAGCAATTTTGCTTATTTTTTCAATTTTTTCATTGGTCAAAAACCGCAAAATTAAAATAATAAGCAAAACTAAGAAAAGAAAAAAAGCAGGGGCATGAAAGAAAAGAAAAGAATGCAATTCAGGGCGCAAATAATCGTTCCGGGTGGAAATAATTTCCAGGAATTTTCTTAAAAAAACAATGGCGAAAAAAACTATCAGCCAAGATGTTAAAGTTATCTTTTGTTTCTCAATTTTCTCAATTATTTTCAAAGCGAAATATTCAATTTTTTTATAAGCTCTAAACATCGGTTATTTTAAATCTTTTTCACCTATCGCTTCTTGATCGGCAAACGCACGCCGAGCGTTGAAATTAGTTATTATATAATATTTTCGTAATGGTGGATACGCAGCAATGTTTTGTCCGGATTTAAAACAATACAAATAGCGTCAATTCTCGTTTCCCCCTGCCATTTCTCTTTTGCGGCATAACTTTCGGCATTAAACCGCAGTTTTCTAAGTTTTTTCTTAGTTAAGCTTTCTTCCGGACTGCCGAAAGAATCGCCGATTTTTGTGCGCACTTCAACTATTATCAGCTTTTTGCTTTGTCGGCAGACTAAATCAATCTCTCCGTATTTTGTTTTGAAATTTTGCTCAATAATTTTATATTTTTTCTTTTGTAAAAAATCTTTGGCGATCTCTTCGCCAATATTGCCCGTGGCAAGATTATATCCTTTTATCATTATATTTTTATAGACCTTGTGCTTCCTCGGAGGAAGCACAAGGTCCAAACGCTAAGATTCGTAGATTTTCGCCCTATATTGCAAAGCTTCGGCCATGTGATTTATATTAATTTCCGAGACTCCGGCCAAATCGGCAATGGTTTTGGCAATTTTTATCATTTTCAAATAAGCGCGGGCTGAAAGCTGAAACTTAAAACTGGCTTGCTGTAAAAAACTTTCAACCTCTTTTGACAATTTGCAATATTTTTTAATATGCCTGTTTTTCATTTCAGCATTAGTAAAAATTTCCTCCTCTAAAAATCTCTTTTTTTGCATTTTGCGAGCAGACAGCACGCGCTGACGGATACTATCAGAATTTTCACCCAGCCTGCCGGTATTATCTTCTGCCAATTCTTTTGTATCAACGGGCGGCACGTCCACGCAAAGGTCGATTCTATCCAAAATAGGGCCTGAAACTCTCTTTTGATATTTTCTAATCTGCTGATGGGAGCAAATACATTGCTTTTTCGGATGATGTAAATAACCGCAAGGACAAGGATTAGCGGAAGCTACCAGCATAAATCTGGCAGGAAACTTAACTCTTTGGCGCGACCTGGCAATAATTAAACTTCCGTCTTCCAATGGCTGACGCAAAGATTCTAAAACATGATGAGGAAATTCATTAAATTCATCAAGAAAAAGCACGCCGCGATGAGCCAAACTTATCTCGCCGGGCTGCGGCTTTGAACCGCCGCCGATTAATCCAACTTGCGAAACGGAATGATGGGGAGAGCGGACAGGTCTTATTTTTATCAAAGAGCCGCAAACAGGTATTTGTCCTGCTGCAGAATAAATTTTAGTTACCTCCAAAGATTCTTCGCGGCTAAGCGACGGCAATATGCCTGGCAAAGCTTTGGCCAGCATGGTTTTTCCGGCGCCTGGACTGCCGGTAAGTAAAATATTATGGCCTCCTCCGGCTGCAATCTCCATAGCTCTTTTTGCCTGCTCCTGCCCTAAAATCTCTGACATATCAAATTCTCCCATTCCAATCTGGGCATCTTGTGCTTCCTCCGAGGAAGCACAAGCCTTTTTAATGATTTTTCGGCCGAAAAGATGCCAAAGCAGTTCATTAATACTTCCCACAGGATAAACATTTATTCCCTGTATAATACTGGCTTCCGCTGCTGAATCTTTGGGCACAAAAATATTCTCAAAGCCCTGTTCTTTGGCAAAAAGCGCCAATAAAAATACGCCTTTAGTATGACGCATATTTCCATCCATAGATAATTCTCCAAAAAATAAAGACCTTTCCGGGATTTTAATTTCAAGCTGACTCGCTAAGATTCCCAAAGCAATAGGCAAGTCATAAACCGAACCCTCTTTGGGAATGTCAGCCGGAGCTAAATTGATAACAATCTTTTTATTGGGGAATTCGCAACGAGAGTTTTGGATAGCGGCTTTGACTCTTTCTCTGCTTTCCGATACTGCTTTATCGGGCAAACCAACAATGTCAAATCCGGGCAAACCTCGACTGGCACAATGCGCCTCTACGTCAACACCTACCGTCTCTAAGCCTAAAATAGCAATTGATTTAATTTTAACCAACATAATAAAAAATATAAGGCACTTTGTGCTTCCTCGGAGGAAGCACAAAGTGCCCAGTTTTATTTTAAATTTATTCTGTTTATTCTAACAGCAAATGATTTATTTCAATATATTTTTTATTTCTCAAAATGCTCTCTACCAATTCTTGATATTTCTGAAACGTAGGCAACAATTCGCTGAAAATACCTTTTTCAATAATAAGAGAATTGCGCTTGCCAATATATTCTTGATGAGTGCTAAACGGCCATTCTTCTGCTTTTTGTAAAATTTTTTGAATATCTCTTATGCCTTCTTTTTTCAAATTTGGCTCTACTAATTGTCCGGGATTAAGCGCATTAATATAAACGAGCAAAGATAAAAGATGCTGTTCACTTT
>CAZLAP010000041.1:0-8179 GCA_964557715.1 uncultured Candidatus Saccharibacteria bacterium | reverse complement strand
CCTTTTCTGAAATCTCTATTAAGATAAAGGTTTCGGAAAAGGAGAGGGGAAAAATGAATATTATGATAATCCCCTCTCATTAAAAAAGAACTAAAAAATCCATTCTCTTTCGCCGTTTCTCCTTGTCTTATAAGAAACCGGCACACCGATTCCATCTGAATTTCGCGGTTTGGGATCGCTGCTAAGAGCTTGCTCTAAATTTCCCTCTTCCAAACATAACTCTTGCCTTAATTTCTTCCTAATAGCAACCTGGACAGAAGAACTTGATAAATATTTCATAATCCTCTCCTCTTTCTCCTAAATTTTTTATTTTATCTTCCAATCCTACATTTATATTATATACTATTATCAGTATTTGTCAAGTAAAAATTAGGAGGAACCTATGTGGAACTTGAATCCTCAGAAGAGTTTTTTTCTTTGCCTGAAACTTCAGCATCTGCCGCTGTTTCTTTTTTTGCTTTTGCTTCTTCAGGTTTTTCTTCTTTGGGCGCTTCAGCCGGTTTTTTCTGCTCTGCAGGTTCTTTTGCCGGCTCTGCCTGAATTTCTTCTGGTTTGCCATGTTCAGTTTCTTGGGCTGAGGGAGCAGCTTCAGAAGAAGTTTCTTTTTCTTTCTTTTCTTTCGGTTTTTTGTGAACGTCTATTTTTTTGCCTTCAATAACTTTTTCCGAAACCAGCAAGTTGTGAACCGTAAAAGACGGCTTGGCTCCAACTGAAATCCAATATTTAATCCTGTCCGCTTTCAAAGACTTTTCCTTGGTCAAAGGATTATAAAAACCAACATCTTCCGTAAAAAGACCGGAAGTTGAAGATTTTTCTTTCTCAACAACCACTATTTTGAAAAACGGCTGATTTTTTTTGCCTGCTCTTAAAAATCTGATTACCAGCATAATGATTTGGCGTTCTTAATTTTCTTTTAATATAATATTTCGGTTTTTAAAACTATTTACCAACCTTTTATTTCTAATGCTTTTTTAGCCGCCTCAACTTCGGCTTCCTGTTTTGAAGAACCTTCGCCTTCCGCTATTAACCGGTCGTTAAGAAAAGCTCCGATAATAAAATGCTTGTAATGGTCAGGCCCCCATTCTTTCATAACTTTATAAACCGGGGTAATGCCTGCTCTCTCCTGAGCTTCTTCCTGAAAACGCGATTTAGCGTCTTTAAAAAGTCCTTTTTTAATGATTTCCGGCAGTTTGACAATTAAATTTTTCTTAATAAAATCTTGGCACTTTTCATACCCTAAATCAAGATAAGCGGCGCCGATTAAAGCTTCAAAAGTGTTGGCTAAAATACACTGCCTGGCTTTGCCTGTTTCTTTTTTTTCTCCTTTGGAAAGAAGCAAATAATCGTTAAAACCTAATTCATCGGCTGTTTTTGAAAGTATCTTGGTGTTAACCAAAGCAGCCCGCCAGTTGGTCAATTCTCCTTCTGACTGCCGGGGATATTTCTCAAAAAGGTACTTGGTAACTATCAGCTCCAAAACCGCATCGCCAAGAAATTCCAGCCTTTCATTGTTCTTCAGGTTAAAATCAGGATTTTCATTCAAAAAAGAACGATGGCAAAAAGCCTGGACTAATAAATCTTTGTTTTTAAATTTCAGATTAAGTTTTTTTTCAAAATTGGAAAAATCTTCCACAAACAGCGAACAATGAACAATGAACAAAAGCTTAATTATTAATCATTACGCATTGTTATTATTGTTATTTTTTTTTGTTTTTTCCTGTTTCTCCTATTATTTGCTTGTAAACCGTTCCCAACACTCCATTGACAAATTTTCCTGAATTTTCTCCGCTAAAAGATTTAGCCAACTCAATGGCTTCATTTATAGCCACTTTGGGAGGAACCTCATCTTTATCGCCGTAAAGCAATTCGTAAAGCCCTATTCTCAAAATATTCCTGTCAACAATGGTAATTTGATTAATCGGCCATTCGGGAGCGGCTTTTTCAATAATTTTATCAATGCTGAATAAATGTTGGACAACGCCGGCAATCACCTGCCAAACCAAACTTGCATCTTCCAATCCCGGGCCGAATTCTTCAATGTTTTTTTCGGCAATTTTTTTCAAATCAGCTTTTTTGCCCCTAAAATCCCATTCATATAAGCTTTGCATGGCAATGGAGCGAGATAAATGCCTGCTGGCCATAATATTAAATTAACAACTTCAAAATTAATTTGCTTCTTATTTTCTGGACATTTCTTCCATACTTAAGGGCTCTTTCCCCGCTGCCTTTCCTTCTTTTTCTTTCGCTGTCATTTCTTTTTCTTTCTTTTTTCTTTCTTTTTTATTTAACTTCTTCAAAACATCTATTACTTCCATAGATTTATAATAACCGCAATTAGGGCAAACGGTATGAGGCAAAGTCGGCTTGCCGCATTTGGGGCATTTAACCAAAGCCTGCGCTTTCAAGCGGATATGCATCCGGCGCTTGTTTCTTCTTGATTTTGTGTGTTTTTGTTTCGGAACAGCCATAAAATTATCTGATATTCGGCATAATAAAAAAACAATAACATATTAATTAAATTCTTTCAATGGCTTAAAAGACTTTCTGTGTATTTGGCAAGGCCCGTATTTCTTAAGCATCGCCAAATGAAGTTTTGTCGGATAACCTTTGTGCTTATTAAAACCGTACTTAGAATATCTTCCGTGCATCTTTATCATTATTTTGTCTCTTGCGGTCTTGGCTATGATTGAAGCGGCCGCGCAGGAAAAAACCTTTTCATCGGCTTTGACTATTGATTTTTGAGAAATCGGCAAATCAAGTTTTATTTTGCCGTCTAAAATTAAAAAATCAACTTTTGTTTTTCGTTTTCCGTTTTTAGCTTTCAGATTTTCTACGGCTTTTTCCATTGCCAATCTGGTTGCCTGCAAAACATTTATTTTATCTATTGCCTTTTCGGAAACTTTGCCTATACCCCATTTAATCGCCGGATGTTTTTTTAAAATTTTATTTATTTTTTCTCTTTCTTTTGCTGAAAGCTTTTTTGAGTCCCTGATTTTAACCTGCTTGAAATCCGGCAGCACTGCCACTGCCGCTGCCACTACCGGGCCGGCCAAAGGCCCCCTGCCAGCTTCGTCCAGCCCAACCACGCACTTGAATTTTCTTTTACGCAGCTTTTTTTCCTCTTTAAAGTTCGGCAAATTCATTGAATTATTATAGTCTTTATTGAACTTAATACAATTAAAAAATTTCCACAACTTATTACAGCTTCCCTTTTTTAAAAACTATTTATGTTGTATAATTACAGCAATAAACGCGTATTTACTTAAAAGAAAGCTTTTTATATAATAAGCTAATTTATCAATATTTTTACTTATGATAGGAACTTCGGAAAAAACGCTGACAAAGGAAGACATTGAAAAAGAACTGAAAAATGCCTCAAAAGAAAAACGAGAGGCGAATTTTAAAAATAAAACAATTCAAGAAATTAATCTTTCTGAAAGAACCGTTGACGTGGGGATTAATTTTCAAGAAGCGAATATTTTAGGTTTGGCTTATTTCAATAAAACAGTTATTTGCGGCGACCTTAATTTTGAAGGAGCTTCAATCAATAATTCTTTGTATCTGGGCGAAGGAACAATTAAGGGAAATTTGAATTGCGGCGGAATATTAATAGGTGAAGTTTTAAATTTAATAGGAGCTATTATAGAAAAAAACGTAAACTTGGAAAACGCAATAATTAAAGGTTTTTTAAGTTTGAGCAAAGCAAATATTAAAGGCAATATAAATTCCAAAAAAATAGTGATTCAGGACTCAAAAACTTCAACGGGCGTCATTAAAGGCGATGCCCATTTCCAGGAAATAAAAGTGGAAGAATTTATTGATCTTGAGGAAGCTTACGTTGACGGTTTGATGGATTTTCAAAAAGCTGAAATTAAAGGATTCTTAAATTTAAAAAACACCGATATCGGAGATTTTTTAATTTTAAAAGACGCCGCTATTGACGGAGAATTAAGGTTAACGGGCTTAAGATGTAAAGGGGAAATTTCATGAAAAAATTCACTCATTTGCATGTCCACTCGCATTATTCTTTATTAGACGGTCTACCCAAAATAGACCAGTTTTTAAATCGCCTTAAAGAGCTGAATATGGATTCAATGGCTCTTACCGACCACGGAAACATTTACGGAGCTGTTGAGTTTTACAGAAAAGCGAAGGAAAAAGGCATAAAGCCGATTATCGGCTGTGAAATGTATATGGCCTTGGAAAAGATGTCTGACAAAAGGCCTAATATTGATGACAAAAGGCATCATTTGGTCCTGTTAGCCAAGAATAGTGAAGGATATAAAAACTTAGTCAAGCTTATAACAAAAGCCCATTTGCAAGGATTTTATTACAAGCCAAGAATAGATGAAGAAACATTGGCCCTGCATTCAAAGGGATTAATCGGGCTTTCAGCCTGTTTAGCCGGTAAAATTCCCAAACTGATTTTAGCTAAAAAAATGAATGAAGCAGAGAAAACAGCTTTAAAATACCAGGAAATTTTAGGAAAGGGCAATTTTTACCTGGAAATCCAGCACCATCCTAATTTAAAAGAACAAAAAACTGCAAACCAAGGATTAATATCCATTTCCCGCAAATTAAACATTCCTTTGGTAGCTACTAACGATGTCCATTATCTTAAACCGGAAGACGCCGAAGCCCAAGATATTTTAATGCTGATTAACACGGGTTCTGACCCCAACAATCCCGAAAGAGTAACTTTAAAAGCCGATGATTTTTCAATGAGGAGCGCTGAACAAATGCTCAAAGATTTTAAAGAATTGCCAGAAGCGATTGAAAATACTCAAAAAATCGCAGAGCTTTGCAATTTCCAATTTGAACTGGACAAAGTAAAACTTCCTCAATTCGCAGTGCCTGTCGGAGAAACTCCGGAAAATTTTTTGGAAAAACTTTGTCAAAAAGGATTAAAAGAAAAATTCGGAGAAAAGCCAAAAAAAGAAGCCATTGAAAGGTTAAATTATGAACTTTCCATAATAAAAGAAACCGGATTCGCTTCTTATTTTTTAATTGTCCAGGATTTTGTCAATTGGGCAAAAGAAAATAGAATCGTGGTCGGGCCCGGCCGCGGCAGCGTTGGCGGTTCTTTGGTGGCTTATTTGTTGAAAATCACAAATATTGACCCTTTAAAATATAATCTTCTATTTGAAAGATTTTTAAATCCGGACAGAATTTCTCTTCCTGACATTGATTTGGATTTTACCGACAGAAGAAGGGACGAAGTCATCCATTATGTCGCCCAAAAATACGGCAAAGACAAAGTGGCTCAAATTATTACTTTTGGAACAATGGCTGCCAGAGCCGTTATAAGAGACGTAGGCAGAGCCATGGGGTACGCCTACGGTTATTGCGACCAAATAGCCAAAATGATTCCTTTTGGATTTACTTTGGAAGAAGCAATGAAAAGAATAGCGGAATTCCGCTCTTTGTACGAATCGGACGAGCAAGCCAAAAAACTTGTTGATATTGCCAAAAAACTGGAAGGCGTTGCCCGGCACGCTTCCACTCATGCCTGCGGCGTTGTAATATCAAATACTCCTTTGGACGAATTGGTCCCCTTGCAGCATCCCACTCAGGACGACGAAGCTATCGTTACCCAATACGAAATGCACTCAATAGAAAATCTGGGGCTTTTAAAAATGGACTTTTTGGGATTGAAAAATTTAACCATTATTGAAGACACTCTTGCCCGAATTTACGCCATCTATAAAACAAACATTGACATTGAAAATATTCCTTTTGACGATAAAAAGATTTACAAAATTATGCAAAAAGGAGAAACAGTCGGCATCTTTCAGCTGGAAAGCCAGGGTATGCAAAGATATTTAAAGCAACTGAAACCTACTGAATTTGAGGATATTATTGCTATGGCAGCTTTGTATCGTCCCGGACCTATGCAGTTGATTCCGGATTATATTGCCAGAAAAAACAAAAAGCATCAGGAGATTGAATACTTTCATCCAAAACTGAAGCCTATTTTGGAAAAAACCTACGGTATTCCGGTTTATCAAGAACAAATAATGCAAATTGCCAAAGATATGGCCGGCTTCAGCCTTTCAGAAGCAGATGTTCTAAGAAAAGCCATCGGCAAAAAAATCAAAAAGCTTTTAATGGCTCAGAAGGAAAAATTTATTGACGGATGCAAAAAAAACCAAATCAAAGAAAACATTGCCCAGCAAATTTGGCACTGGATTGAGCCATTCGGCTCATATTCCTTTAACAGAAGCCATGCTGCGGCTTACGCCACCATTGCTTACCAAACAGCATTTTTAAAAGCCCATTATCCGGCAGAATTTATGTCTTCTCTTTTGACTTCGGAAAAGAACGATGTGGAAAGAATCGCTGTTTTGATTGAAGAATGCAAAAAAATGGGTATTGAAGTCCTGCCGCCCGATATAAATGAAAGCTTTACTTTTTTCAGCACTGTCCCTGGAAAAAACCAAATACGCTTCGGCCTGTCGGCTATTAAAAATGTCGGGCTCAACATTGTGGAAACAATAGTTAAAGAAAGAAAAGCCGGCGGTACGTACGCCTCAATCAACGATTTTATTTCCAGAATCAATTCCAAAGACCTTAATAAAAAATCCCTGGAAAGCTTAATAAAAGCAGGCGTTTTTGACAAAATGGCGGAACGAAACCAGCTGCTTTCCAATTTGGAAAGGCTTTTAGAGTATTCCAGAGATATGCAAAAGGCAAAAACAAACGGCCAAGCGGGTTTGTTTGACGGAATGAATTTCAACGATAAAATCAATTTAAATCCGGCTCCGCCTGTTTCGGAAAAAGAAAGATTGACCTGGGAAAAAGAACTGTTGGGACTATTTGTCAGTTCCCATCCTTTGAACAGTTTTGAAAAAATTCTGGCTAAAAAGGCTGTTTCCATAGGAAAAATTCAAACGGCTGACATAAAACAAAACGTTAAAATCAGAATCGGCGGAATTATTTCCAAAATAAAAAAAATAATCACCAGAACCGGCAAGCCAATGCTCTTTGTTAATATTGAAGATTTAAGCAGCAAGATTGAAGTAGTTGTTTTCCCCGGCGTTATCCAAAGAAACCCGGCTATTTTTCAGGAGAATAAAATAGTTATGGTGCAGGGACGCCTGGATTCCAAAGACGGTATGCCTAAAATAATTTGCGAAAGCGTAGAAGAAATAATAGAAGAAATATAAAAAATGAAAATAGAAACATTAAGACATTCTCTTTCTCACATATTGGCCTTGGCAGTCCAGGAATTATATTCTGGAACCAAATTCGGCATTGGTCCGGCGATTGAAAACGGATTTTATTATGATTTTGATTTTCCGGAAAGCTTGAGCCGGGACGACTTGCCGAAAATTGAAAAGAAAATGAAAGAAATAATCAAATCAAATATTGCTTTTAAGAAGAAGGTAATCGCAAAAACAGAAGCCAAGAAAATATTCAAAAACCAGCCTTATAAATTGGAGCTGATTAAGGAAATTACAGGCAAAAAAGCAAGCACTTACCAAAGCGGAAAATTCACAGATCTCTGCAAAGGGCCGCACGTAAAAACAACGAAAGAAATAAATCCTGACTCTTTCAAACTGACCAAAATCGCCGGAGCCTACTGGAAGGGCTCTGAAAAGAACAAAATGCTGACCAGGATTTACGGAATAGCTTTTGAAGAAAAAGAAGAATTGGAAAAATATTTAAAAATCCAGGAAGAAGCGGAAAAAAGAGACCACAGAATATTAGGACAAAAATTGGAATTATTTTTGTTTGACGAAGAAGTGGGAGCCGGCTTGCCTATCTGGCAGCCAAAAGGAGCAATTTTAAGAAGAATCATTGAAAATTTCTTATACCAAAAATTGCTCTCTCAAGGCTACCAATGGCTGGTTACTCCCCACATCGGCAAGTTGGAACTTTGGAAAACTTCCGGCCACTGGAAGCTCTACCGTGAAAATATGTATTCCCCTTTCGGCATAGAAGAAGAAGAATATATGATAAAGCCGATGAACTGTCCTTTCCATATTAAAATTTACAAATCAAAAATAAGAAGCTACAAAGAACTGCCCGTCAAATATGCTGAACTGGGAACAGTCTACCGCTACGAAAAATCGGGAGTATTGCACGGCTTAACAAGGGTCAGAGGCTTTACCCAGGACGACGCTCATATTATTTGCCAGCCGAAGCAATTGTCAGAAGAAGTGGAAAATCTATTAAA
>CAZLAP010000040.1:0-2704 GCA_964557715.1 uncultured Candidatus Saccharibacteria bacterium | reverse complement strand
AATTTTAGTTACAAACGAAGATATTAGAAAAGCTTTGGAAAAATCAATAAAACAAATTGTTGAAGAGATAAAAACAGCCATAGAGGAAACTCCTCCGGAATTGCTGGCCGATATTATGGCTTCGGGAATTCAAATAGCGGGCGGAGGCTCTCTTTTAAAAGGTTTGGCAATTTTAGTCCAAAAAGAAACCAGGATTCCCACAAAAGTGATTGAGGATCCGATGACCGCCGTGGTCAGGGGAGCAGGGATGGTTTTGGAGAATTTGGATGAATTGCATGAAGTGTTGGTGGAAACAGAAGAGTTGGAACCGCCGAAATAAGGCTGTAAACGTTTATTTTTATGCTTTCCAAAAAAGAAGTAAAACATATCGCAAAATTAGCGCGGTTAGGCTTGTCAGAGAAAGAAATAGCCAAATTTCAAAAAGAACTTTCTTCAATTTTAGATTATGTTGAAAAACTGAAAGAAGCGGATGTTTCAAATGTTTTGCCTACCAGCCATCCGCTTGATATTAAAAATATGGTAAGAAGGGACGAGGCGCAAGAAAAGCCAAAAGGGCAAAAAGAAAAATTATTGGAACTGATGCCAAAAACAAAAGAAGGCTATTTAAAAGTAAAATCCGTACTTTAATGGAAGAGTTAACCGAACTGACAATTTCAGAAGCGCATAAAGGCTTAAAAGACCGGAGTTTTTCAGCGGTTGAGCTGACTAAAGCTTATTTGGAAAAAATCAAAGAAAAAAATAAAGAGATTTTTTCTTTTTTGGCGGTTACTGCAGATTTAGCTCTTTCTCAGGCTGAAAAAGCCGATTCTTTAATTTTGCAGAAAAAAGAAATACCCATATTAACGGGAATTCCTTGCTCAATTAAAGACAATATTTTGGTTGAAGGACTTTCCTGCACTGCCGGCTCTAAAATGCTCAAAAATTATACAGCGCCTTATGATGCAACGGCAGTTAAAAAACTCAAGAGCCAAAATGCCGTAATTTTGGGAAAGACCAATTTGGATGAATTCGCCTTAGGCTCTTCAACGGAAAACTCCGCCTTCGGGCCCGCGAAAAACCCGCATGATTTGACTCGCGTGCCTGGCGGTTCTTCCGGAGGTTCGGCTGCGGCAGTAGCGTCTCATTCGTCGGTTTTTGCCTTGGGTTCTGATACTGGAGGCTCCATCAGAGAGCCTGCTTCTTTTTGCGGCGTGGTTGGATTAAAACCGACTTACGGCGCAGTTTCGCGCTATGGGCTTATTGCTTTTGCCTCTTCTCTTGACCAAATAGGGCCGCTGGCAAGAACAGCGGAAGATTGCCGGCTTATTTTTGACGCTATAAAAGGGAAAGACGAAATGGATTCAACAAGCGTGAAAGCTGAAAATTTTGTTCGTTCAAAATCCAAACCGTTAAAAGATTTAGTGATTGGGATTCCAAAGGAATATTTTGTGGAAGGAATAAGCCTCGAAGTGGAAAAAATAATTAAAAAGGCAATCAAAAAATACGAGGAAATGGGAGCAAACATAAAAGAAATCAGCTTGCCTCATACCAAATATGCTTTAGCGTGCTATTATATAATTGCGCCTTCCGAGGTTTCGGCAAATTTAGCCAGGTTTGACGGAATAAAGTACGGGTTTTCATCGGAAGCCGAGAGCTTATTGGACGTGTATTCGCGCTCAAGGGAAAAAGGCTTCGGCCCGGAAGTAAAAAGAAGGATAATGCTGGGAACTTACGCTTTGTCTTCTGGTTATTACGAAGCTTATTACCTAAGGGCCCAAAAGATAAGAACTTTATTAAAGCAAGACTTTGAAAAAGCTTTTAATCACGATGGAGTTGATGTTATTTTTGCGCCAGTTTCTCCGTTTCTGCCGTTTAAAATAGGAGAAAAAATTGAGGACCCGATTTTAATGTATTTAGTTGACATATATACGGTTTCAGTTAATTTAGCTGGTTTGCCGGCCCTTTCTTTGCCAGTAGACAAAGCAGGGAATTTGCCAGTCGGTTTGCAAATTATTGGAAATGCTTTTGAGGAAAATAAAATATTAGAAGTGGGGAAATCATATGAAAATAATTGAAAATTTTCCTGAAATTTTAATATCATTTCTTTTATCGCCTCCGCCAAGCGAATGGCTGTTAATTGCTAAAATTGTTTTTATAGCTGTTTCCTTGTTTTTGGCAGGCGTTATTGTGTTCGGACTTCTGAAATCTTCCTGGCCGAAACTATATTTTTTGGACAATGCGATTGAATTTTTGAATTATAAGCCAGTTGGCGTTAAAAAAATAGAAAAAGATTGGAGAAAAATTATGGCAAAACTGAATACCGGTTTGGAATCCGAATATAAGCTGGCAATAATTGAAACAGACAATATGGCGAATGAAATATTAAAAAGAATGGAGTTTGAAGGCGAAACATTGGGAGAAAAATTGGACAAATTAAATCCTGTTGTCATTTCCAATATTGAAGAGCTGAGGGAAGCGCATAAAATCCGCAACAATATTATCCATGATCCGAATTATAAATTATCTTTGGACGAAACGAAAAAAATGCTGGAAATTTACGAAAGAGCTTTCAGAGATTTAAATATTTTTTAGTTGGTGTTGATTTGGCGTTTTAATTTGTGTATAATACAAAGATTGTTTTGAAAATGCATCGCGGGGTAGTGGAGTAGTACCATGCGAGGCCCATAACCTCGTGACGCCGGTGCAATTCCGGCCCCCGCAACAA
>CAZLAP010000039.1:0-5562 GCA_964557715.1 uncultured Candidatus Saccharibacteria bacterium | reverse complement strand
AAGGCCTGCGCAGGAAAAGCCGGAGCCGATAATCCAGGAAGCAATGAAAATTTTAATCAGCGGCAAAACGGAAGAAAAAGAAGAGGTAAAAGAACTTATTCCTCCCGAGATGAAGCTTACTCCCGGAGAAAGGGAAATTCTGTCCGCAGTTGAGCAGAAACTGTCAAAATTCGGCTATGACTGCAATATCAGATTTATTTATCTGGGCAAAAAAGATGTTTTTTTCAAGCCAACCACTAAAATCGGCTTTAGTTTTTTCAAAGAAATTTCCACTGAAAATTTGGGCGGAGTAAAGCCTTGGTCTAAAACTATGACCAAAGTAAAATCGGTTTTGTTTTGGTTTTTGGACAAAAGAAGGCTTTATTTCAGAAAAAGAAGGATGTTCAGGTATTATACCAAAAGGTGGTCGCCTTTGTTTCCCAGGCCGGGAAAAACCTATATTTTGAATACGGAAGAATTAGCCACTTTATATCATTTTCCGGGGAAAGCAGTGGCTCCTGCTGCCGGCGTTTCCCGGGTTGAAGTAAAAAAGAAAGGCGTGTCTCCGGATTTGCCCGTTGAATAATTATGATTAATTTTTTCGGCATAACTACTTTCAGAAACCAAAGAAGAAAATTCGGCATTAAGCTTGACGACAGGCGCCGGCATGTGTATGTCATCGGAAAAACCGGCATGGGTAAAACTTTAATGCTGAAAAATATGGCGATTCAGGATATTCAGAAAGGAAATGGAATTGGTTTTATTGATCCGCACGGAGAAGCGGCGGAGGAGCTGCTGGATTATATTCCTTCAAACAGAATTAACGACGTAGTTTATTTTAATCCGGCTGATATTGATTATCCCATTGCTTTTAATATTATGGAAAAAGTTGACGTGGAGCACAGGCATTTGGTGGCTTCGGGGTTGATGGGAGTTTTCAAAAAAATCTGGCCGGATGTTTGGTCGGCCAGAATGGAATACATTTTGAATAATTCAATTTTGGCGCTTTTGGAATATCCGGGTGCCACTTTGCTGGGAGTCAATAGAATGCTGGCTGACCCAGAATACAGGAAAAAAATAATAGACAGGGTGACCGATCCGGTAGTCAAATCTTTTTGGGTTCAGGAATTCGCCAAATATAACCAAAGATATGAAATAGAGGCAACTGCTGCCATTCAAAACAAAATAGGCCAGTTCATTTCCAACCCCTTGGTCAGAAACATTATCGGTCAGGTGAAATCCAGCATTGATATGAGGAAAATTATGGACCAAAAGAAAATTTTAATAGTAAATATATCCAAAGGCAGGATAGGCGAAGACAATTCCCGCTTGCTTGGCGCCTTGCTGATTACCAAGCTTCAGCTTGCGGCAATGTCCAGAGTGGATATTTCCGAAGAAAAAAGAAAAGACTTTTTTCTTTATGTTGACGAATTTCAGAATTTTGCCACAGAATCGTTTACCAACATTCTTTCTGAGGCGAGAAAATACAGATTGTCATTGATACTCGGCCATCAGTATATCAGCCAGATGGAAGACGAAGTGAGGGATGCTGTTTTTGGCAACGTAGGTACGATTATTGTTTTCAGGGTAGGGGCGGAAGATGCGGAATTTCTGGAAAAAGAATTTTCTCCCGAATTTACGGCCGAGGACTTGGTAAACTTGCCGAAATACAATATTGATTTAAAATTAATGATTGACGGCGTGGCTGGTTCAGCTTTTTCGGCGGAAACTTTGCCCCATTTTCCCAAATCTGAAGAATCAAGCAGGGAAAAAATAATTAAAGCTTCAAGAGAAAGATATGCGGTATCAAGAAGAATTGTTGAAGAAAAAATTGCCAAATGGACGGGCAATATACCGAGTTTGCCTCAAATTCCGCTAAATAGGCAGGAAAAAACCCTTTATGACGCCAAATGCGCTTCCTGCGGTAGGCAGACAAAAGTAATTTTTCCACCCGACCCTTCCAGACCAGTTTATTGCAAAACCTGCTTGAAAAAAATCAAAAATAACACTGAATCTAAGCCTGTTATTTCGCTTGACGAAGCCGTTGAGAAAAATCCCGTTTCTTTTTCCGGCAAATCCGCGACCGAAGAAGTGAAAAGAGAAAAAAAAGTTAGAAAAAGAAAAGAAGTCAATTTAGAGGAGTTGAAAGAAGCCTTGGAGGATTCTTTGAAAAAATTGAAGCCGGAAGAAGATAAGTAAAACTATTTTTTAATCTCCGCCTTTACGCAAGGTTCAGCAAATGCTTTATTTAAAAGATTTTGATTTTAAAAATAAAAAAACGCTGGTTCGTTGCGATTTTAATGTTCCTTTTTCTTTGTCCGGCAAGGGAGAAATAAAAATTTTAGACGATTTCAGAATAAGGGAATCTTTGCCGACAATTAAATATTTGATTGATAAAGGGGCAAAAGTGATTTTAATAAGCCATTTATCGGGTCCGGAGAAAAACGAAAAATACAGCTTGAAAGAAATAGCTTTCAGGCTGGATGAATTGCTTTTGAATAAAAATGTTAAATTTATAGATGATTGCCTCAATAAGAAAACTGAAAAAGAAATTAACAAAATGAAGCCCGGAGAGATTTTGTTTTTGGAAAATCTAAGATTTTATGATGAGGAAGAAAAAAACGACTTAGCTTTTGCCCGAAGGCTGGCTAATTTGGCTGATGTTTATGTGAATGACGCTTTCAGCGTTTCGCATAGGCGCCATGCTTCAATTGAAGGAATTCCGCAGTTTTTGCCTTCAACAGCAGGATTATTGCTGGAAAAAGAAATTAGCGTTTTGTCAGAAGTTTTGGAAAAACCGCGGCGGCCCTTGGTGGTGATAAGCGGAGGAGCAAAAATTAACACAAAAATCAAGCTGATTGAAAGGTTTTTGAAAAAAGCAGACCATTTGCTTTTAGGCAGCAAGCTAACTGAAATTCTTTTGATTGAAAAAGGTATTTTAGTCGGCGAGCATCTGGAATTGAAGAAAGAAACCTTGGAAGAAATCGGCAAAGTCAATTTAACTCATTCAAAACTTCATTTGCCTGTAGACGGCCAAATGGCGCTTGTTTCCCTGGAAGAAGAATATTTCAGAATAGGAGGCATAGGCACATTGAGAAAAGAAGAAGATGTTTTTGATATAGGCCCGGAAACGAGAAATATTTTTATTGAAATAATCAAAACAGCCGGGACAATTGTCTGGAACGGCCCCTTAGGTATGTGTGAAAAAGAGCCTTTTGATAGAGGGACTAAAGACGTGGTTGAGGCGATTGTGAAAAATCAGAAAGCTTTTAAAGTTGCCGGAGGAGGCGATACAGTTTCAATGATATCAAAATTGAATTTAATGGATAAATTTGACCACATTTCCAGCGGCGGCGGAGCTATGATGGAATTTTTATCCGGTGGAAAGCTTCCTGGAATTTCGGCTTTGAAATAATTATGGAAATTAAAAACTTAAAAAAAGCGGCTAACCGCATTTTAAAGGCAATAAAAAAAAAGGAAAGAATTATTTTATACGGCGATAGTGATTTGGACGGCGCCTCTTCGGTAATTATTTTACAAGACGCCGTTAAAAGCTTGGGAGGCAGGATTTCGGCTATTTACTTTCCGGACAGGGAAGCTGAAGGGTACGGTATTTCTGAAAGAGCCTTAAAATCGCTAAAGAATAAAATTTCTCCTCCAGCTTTGTTGATTACTTTGGATTGCGGAATAGGAAACATTAAAGAAGTGAAGCTGGCCAATAAATTCGGCTTTGAAGTTTTGATAGTTGACCATCATGAACCTTTGAAAAAATTGCCGGAAGCCGAAATAATTGTTGATCCCAAGCTGAAAGACGACCAGTATCCCTTTAAGGAATTGGCGGCAGCGGGAGTTGTTTTCAAGCTTGCCGAGGTTTTGCTTGAAAATAAAATGACGGAATCTTTAAAAAGAAACTTTTTGGAACTGACAGCTATTGCCACTATTGCCGATATGATGCCTAAGAAATCGGAAAATAAAATTTTTATTGAAGAAGGGCTTTCTTTTTTAGAAAGCTCCTGGAGGCCGGGTATTAAAGCTTTTTTGGAAACAGAGCCGTTTAAAAATTACGGCGACATAAATCAAAAAGTTTCTAAAATGATTTCAATTCTGAATATCAGAGACCAGGATTTTGCCGATGAACAAAGCGGTAAAAATGGAATTTTTAATACCTCAAGCTTGCCAGTCAGTTTCAGCTTGCTGGCTTGTTCTTCTCAAGAGGAAGGAAAGGAAATTATCGGCAGATTACTGAGAAAAGCGGAAAAAAGAGATCAAAAAATAAAAGAGATTGAAGCTGAGGTTGAAAAAAGAATTAACGAAGAAGAGCCGATAATTTTTCAAGGAGACGCTGATTTTGAGGTGATATTAATAAGTTCAGTAGCTTCAATAATTTGCCAGAGATATTTAAAGCCCGTTTTTTTATATAAAAAAATGGCAAAAGAAAGCCAGGGAACGGTCAGAACGCCAAAGGAAATAAACGGAGTTTTCTTGATGGAAAAATGCGCAAAATATTTATTGACTTACGGCGGACATGCTCGGGCAGCCGGTTTCAGAATAAAAAACGAGAAGCTGGAAAAATTTAAAGATTGTTTAATTAAAAACAGCCAATGAAAAAAATAATTATTTACACTGACGGCGGTTCGCGGGGCAATCCCGGGCCTTCGGCCATAGGCGTTGTTTTCTGCAATGAAAAAGGGGATATTATAAAAAAATGTTCCGAAGTTTTACAAAAAGAAGCCACTAACAATGAAGCCGAATATCAGGCAGTGATTTTTGCCCTGCGCAAATTTAAAGCTCTTTTCGGCAAAAAATTAGCTTTTCAATCAGAGCCGGAAATTAGAACGGATTCAGAACTTTTGGTCAGGCAATTGAACGGCCAATATAAAGTTTTAGAGCCTAAAATTCAATTTTTATTTTTAACGCTTTGGAATTTAAAAATAGATTTTAAGAAAATAAAATTTAAATTGATTCCCCGCAGTCAGAATAAAATGGCTGATAGTTTGGTTAACGAAGCTTTGGACAGCCGGGGAAAAATTCAAAAATTAATTTGAGATTTAAGACAGCAAAAAACAGGGGAATATTACCCTGTTTTTTGTTGTCTCAGCAAACCTGTAAGCCGAATTCTGTAAGTTGATGATCATCTATCTGGGCCAAAAATTACTTTTTGGCTCAAGCGAACCACTTTTTCACAAAATCTCTGTATGAAGCCAGATTTTTTGTTTTGTTCTTGCTTCCAGTAAGGATTTAGCCGTTTCACTCCTGAAATTGCTTCCAGGACTCATCCAGTCAAAATATATTCTAACTGGATGCTTTTGCGCTTTCGCGCTTAAGCGTCTCTGTTCGCACCTCTATCCTCGCGGACGACGGCCGTTAGCCGCTACCTTTTTACCAAACGCATAAAATTATACGTTTGGGGAAGTTCGGACTTTCCTCACCGCGTCTTCTTTTGGAAGGCGGGCGCGATCATCCGGTTTGCTGAGATGATTTATTTTACTAAATTTTTACTTTATTTGTCAAGATTTCCGCAGTCAAGATTTTCACAAAACATCCTTTAAGGGGGCACTTTGTGCTTCCTCGGAGGAAGCACAA
>CAZLAP010000038.1:0-4879 GCA_964557715.1 uncultured Candidatus Saccharibacteria bacterium | reverse complement strand
GCCGGAGAAATCGGGCTTTCCCGCCAAGCTGTATATCTTCTGCTTTCTGAAAAATGGTATCCGTCAGCAAACCATTTCGGCGTAGATATTTATTTTTTAACTCAAAGCATTTTCAAAGAATTGCGCATTGCTCAAACATTTATCGGAATAAAAGACCATAAGCCTTCTTCTCCGAAACTTGATTCAATGTTTATCCAAGTGGCTGATTCTTTAATTTATCAATTGGTGCGCTATCGCCGGTTTTGGCAGAATAAAAACTGGAAAGGCAGAAAAGCGCCGATAGTTAAGCCTATGGAAAAAATCTACCACACTCCTGAACTGCCTTTTGACTACAAGTATTTGAAAAAAAGGCTTTCTCAGGAATGCCAGTCAGCGCGGTCTGAAATAATCCGCTTTTTCGGAAATTCGCTCGGAAAACGCCTTGTTTGTTCTTTTGGCAAGGCGCCGGAAAGAAAAATAAATATGCCCAAAGAGCTCTGGCTGCAAGCTGTTTGCCGGGCGATTTCAAAAAACCGCCTTTTGACTCCAAAAGAATTTTTAGCTTTCCGCGCCGTGTTTTTTGCCAGATTTCTTAGTTTTTACAAAGAAGTGATTGAGAAAACCCACCAAGAAGCTGAGCTGGAAATTATCGGCCAGGCAAAATTATTCAGAAAGATGAGAAAAGATTTTATTGCCTAAGCTGTTTAATGATTGCAAAAGCGTCAGCTTGGCGATTAGAAGAATATAAAAGAATTATTGTAACAGGCTCTTTGTTAATGCTGAAGACTGAAGCTAAAGTTTGCTTGGCCTCCGGCAGATAACCTGTTTTTCCGCCAATGAATTCAGGCAGAAGGTAGAAATTATTGACATTTTGGAATTTAAGCTGGCCGCCCGTTGAGTTTGGCAGCCAAAAATCGTTATCTTTGACAATGCTCAAAATTTGAGGATAATCTTGATAGACATACTTCAAAAGCTTGGCCAAATCAGCGGCAGTGGAAATATTGGCAGGACTTAAGCCGTGAACATCGTAAAAAATCGTATCAGCCATGCCTATTTCTTTTGCTTTTTGGTTCATTAAATTTATAAAGTTTTCCTTGCCGACAAAATAGGACAAAGCTTCCGAAGCGTCGTTGGAAGATTGAATCAAGCTGGCTTTAAGAAGATTTTCCGCGCTAATGTTCAAACCGGAATAAAGGCAGAGGCTGTGGCCATAAGGTTCAAGCATTTTTTCCGTTAAGATAATTTTTTCTTGCAGGTCAATATTCTCCAAAACAATAACAGCAGTCATTAATTTGGTAATGGAAGCTATGGGATAACTTTTAGCCGAGTTTTTTTCCAAAAGAACAGAATTACCAGAAAGATTTACTGCCAGGTATGATTGAGAAGTGATTTCCTGGTTAAGCTGAAAGTTTGAGATTAACGATTGTAAAAGCGAAATTTCCTGTTTCAGGATTTCAATCTGCCGAAGCAGTCTTTCCTTTTCAACCTGGCTCAAAGCATTGGCTGTTTCCGAAAAAACAGGGGATAAAGCGAAAAAGAATATAAAAAAGATTAAAAGAAAAATTTTTGTTTTCATACTGTCTTTATTTTACTACTTTCTTCTGACAATTAAAATGAAAATCTTTGTTAAAGTAAAGCCAAAAGCTAAAGAAGAAAAACTGAAAAAGATTGACAATATCAATTTCAAAGCCTGGGTAAAAGAAGTTCCGGAAAAAGGGAAAGCTAATTTAGCTTTAATCAAACTTTTGGCAAAACATTTCAACGTTGATAAATCCAGCGTGCAAATGCTCTCAGGCTCCAAGTCAAGGTTAAAGATTGTTGAAATTATAAAGAAAGGTTAAAATATCAATATATGGCAAAAACAATTTTTACTTTAATCGCTTCTGTTGTTATCGCTCAAATGGCAGGCGTTATCGGTTCTTTTTTTACTGCTGCCAACATTCAAACCTGGTATGTTTTTCTTGAAAAACCTTTTTTTAATCCTCCCAATTGGCTTTTTGCGCCTGCCTGGGTTACTCTTTATACTCTGATGGGCATTGCCGCCTTTTTTGTCTGGTCCTCTTATGCTAAAGCTATGGACAGACAAGCGAAAAAAAAGATAAAAATTGCCTTGTGGCTTTATGCTAGTCAGCTTTTATTGAACGCTTTCTGGTCTATTGTATTTTTCGGGCTCCAAAATCCTGCTTTGGGCTTTTTGGTTATTATTATTCTCTGGCTACTGATCTTTTTGACTATGATTAAATTCTGGAAAATAGAAAAAATTGCCGGCATTCTTTTCATTCCTTACATTCTCTGGGTCAGTTTTGCGGCTGTTTTAAACTTCGCCATCTGGCAGTTGAATGTTTAGGGTATGACTTCTAACGAAATTTTAAAAAAACTAAAATCTTTAGCCAAGCCTAAAAACGTTAAAGGTATGGCCAGATTTGGAATAAATACTGAAAAAGCTTTAGGAGTGCCTGTTCCTTTTTTAAGAGATTTGGCTAAAAAAACAGGTAAAAATCATAAGATAGCTCAGGACTTATGGAATTCAGGCATTCATGAAGCCAGGATTTTAGCCAGCATGATAGACGATTTTAATTTAGTTGCTGAAAAGCAAATGGAAAAATGGGTAAAAGATTTTAATTCCTGGGATGTTTGCGATCAGGTCTGTATGAACCTTTTCAATAAAACGCCTTTCGCAATTAAAAAAACTGTTCAATGGAGCAAAAGCTCCCAAGAATTCGTAAAAAGAGCCGGGTTTGCCATGATGGCATGCTTGGCCGTGCATGGCAAAGAGTTAAAAAACGAACAATTCGTTAAACTCCTTTATTTTATTAAAAAAGAGGCGAAGGATGAAAGGAATTTCGTTAAAAAAGCCGTTAATTGGGCTTTAAGGCAGACAGGCAAAAGAAATAAAAAGCTGAACAGGGAAGCTATTAAAACTGCTAAAGAAATCCGGAAAATGGATTCAAAATCTGCGAAATGGATAGCCAGTAATGCCTTAAAGGAATTGCAGAGCGAGGCAGTTCAAAAAAGATTGAGTTTAAAATAAATTGATATGAGTTCTGAATATGTTAAATTTTTGTAGAATAAACTACTGCGTTAAGTTTTTCGTCAAAAATTGACAATACGGTTAACATATGTTAACTTGAACTTAGTGGTTAACATATAAATTTAAATCTATGAAAGATAAAAAATTTCTATCCACGACAGAACTGGCTAAAGTTTTAGGCATTAGTCGAATTGCTGTATATAAGAGAATTAAAAAAGGAAAAATTAAGGCTAGAAAGATTGGCCACGATTTTGTAATTGACGTAAAAGATTTGGGAGATATTCTAGAAAAAGGATTAAAGAAAGAAGAAAAATTAGAGATTGAAAAAGCGGTTAAAAAAACTGTTGAGGAATACGGAGAAACATTAAAATTGCTTGGTGCTGCATGATAAAATCATTGTCTATTGGTGAAGTAGAATATATCGCGTTTCGTTTGGCAAGAGAGTTAATGACCCTTAACGAGCCAATTCCGGATTTTACCACTCGTCATCCCAATGTTTTGGAAAGTTGTTTAGCAATACCCTTTCAACAGTTTAGCGGAAAACCGCTTTATAAAGGAATTGTCGGCAAAGCGGCAATTCTATTTTATTTGATAATTAAAAATCATCCTTTTCAAAACGGCAATAAAAGAATTGCTATGACAGCTTTGTTTGTTTTTCTTCATAAAAACAAAAAATGGTTAAGAGTTGACAGTCAAGAACTTTATAATTTTGCCGTCTGGGTTGCTGAAAGCAACCCGAAATTAAAGAAGAATACAGTTCAAGCAATAGAAACTTTTCTTAATACGTATTTAGTTAAACTAAAATAAATATATGGCAATTATTGAAAAGAAAATTTGGCCGAAGTATTTTGAGTTGGTGAAATCCGACAAGAAAAAATTTGAATTGAGATTGGCTGATTTTAAGATAAAAAGGGAAGATATATTGGTTTTAAAAGGGTGGAATCCTAAGACAAAAAAATATACAGGAAGAAAAATTAAAAAAATATAACTTACGTTGCTAAATTTAAAATTGACCGTTTGTTTTGGCCGAAAGAAGAAATAGAAAAAAAGGGCATTCAAATTATTTCTATTGATTAGCGCTAAAAATAATCATTTATGAATTTTATAGCAAAGCATAAAGGATTCTTTTTTGTCTTATTTTTTGTTTCGTTGTGGATTACTTCTCTTTTCTTTGTTTCTCCTCAGGAAATAGTGTCTTTTATCGGCGTGGAAGGAGGATATCTGCTTCTTTTTTTAACAGCTTTTTTCGGAGTTTCCGGATTTGTTTCCACTCCTTTTTACGCTACGCTTATAACTCTAACCAGCACCGGAGAATTCAATATTTTTCTTCTTATGCTGCTTGTTGCTCCGGCAAGAACTTTTGGCGATTCAATATTCTTTCTCTTGGGACGCAAAGGGCATTCTGCCTTAGGCGAATTGACGGGAAAGCGCTTAAATAAATTCTCTGAGTGGCTTGGAAAAAAACCCGGCTGGGCGATTCCTTTTGTCGCTTACCTTTATACCTCTCTTCTTCCTTTGCCTCAAGATATTTTAATGATTATTTTAGGGCTGGGCAAAGCCAAATTCCGATATGTCTTTATCGCTATTTTGCTGGGAAACGCAACTTTTATCGGCTTAATATATTTTTTCTCCTCGTTTCTTCTTCATACTAAATAAACTATGAAAAAATATTCCTCTAATCGCGCGCAAAAAGGAAAAACCGCTTATCGTACGCCATCCAGATTTATTTATAAAACGGCGCTGAAATCCATAAAAAGCAAACCTCGGGGTAAAAAAGTTTAGCAAATTCTTTTATTGTCTTTTCGTTGTATTTAGGGCGCCTTGTGCTTTGGCAAAAAGGCTTGTGCTTCCTTGTGCTTCCTCGGAGGA
>CAZLAP010000037.1:0-2427 GCA_964557715.1 uncultured Candidatus Saccharibacteria bacterium | reverse complement strand
TGGCAAGACTGGAAAGAAAAAAGATTGAAGACGAACTGAAAGAGCTTAAGGCTAAAATTAAAGAGCTCACGGAAATTCTTAAAAGCCCTCAAAAAATAAAAGGAGTGGCAAAAAAAGAATTGAAGGAAATTAAGGAAAAGTTCGGAGACGAGAGAAGAACAAAAGTTCATATTCAAAAAATAGGAGAAATTGCCGAAGAAGATTTGATCCCCCGGGAAGAGACGATAATTACTTTAACCCAGGGCGGCTACATCAAAAGAATCAATCCCAAGACTTACAAGATCCAAAAAAGAGGCGGAAAGGGCATTATGGGAATGAAAACTCTCCAAAATGACATTGTTGAGCATTTTATTTCCGCCCAAACGCATGATTCCCTGCTTTTCTTCACTGACTCGGGAAAAGTTTTCTGCACTCAAGTTTATGAAATCCCCGAAGGCCAAAGGGTTGCCAGAGGCAGAGGGCTTTTGAATTTTCTTGAAATTTCTCCGGAAGATAAAATTTTATGCCTGCGGACCTTAAGCAAAAAAGACCAGGAGCAAGGCATTAAATACTTGGTTATGGCAACCAAGAATGGTATGATTAAAAAAACTCCTTTAAAAGATTTTGACAATATCAGGAAATCCGGCTTGATAGCCATTTCTTTGAAAAAAGGAGACGAGCTGAAAAACGTTCAAAAAACCGCTGGGCAGGATAATATAATTCTTGTTAGCAAAAAAGGCCAGTCCATTCGTTTTAATGAAAAAGCAATCAGGTCTATGGGGAGAACAGCTTCGGGCATAAAAGGAATCAGGCTGAAAAAGGGAGACGAAGTAACGGCAATAGATATAATAAAAGCGCAAAGCGCAGAGCCAAAAGCGCAAAATCACTTATTATTGGTTACGGAAACCGGCTTTGGCAAAAGAACCGACTTGAAAGAATTTAAAATTCAAGGAAGGGGAGGTTCGGGCATAAGAGCCATAAGCGTTAATCCGAAAATAGGCAACATAATAACTGCTAAAGTTATCGGGGAAGAAGAGGATTTAATCGTTATTTCCCAAAAAGCTCAGGTTGTCAGAACAAAAATTTCCCAGATTCCAAAGCTTTCCCGTTCCGCGCAGGGGGTAAGATTGATAAAATTGGAACAGGGAGACAGGCTTGCTTCTGTCGCTTGCATTTGACATAAAGATGGGGGTTGCTAAAAATCAGGCGTAGGATAAAATAAATTAATAAAAATATGAAACCGAATAAAATAATAGCTATTTTAATTTTATCCTGTTTGTTTTTTTCATTGTTTGGTTCAATTGTTCAAGCTTTTTCAATGCCTTCTTTTGGCGGAAGCAGCGGCGGTATGGGAGGTTTTCCTTTAGGCGGAAGCAGCGGCATTGGTGATTTTGGAGGCATTGGCGGATCAGAGGGCGGTCTTAGTGATTTTGGTATTGGAGATCTGGGTATTGGAGACTTTGGAAATATTGGTGATTTAGGAGGCATTGGCGGTTCAAGCGGTAGCATTGGCGGCTTAAGCGGAGAAACGGGAAATTTAGGAGGTGGAACTCAAGTCCCGACATCTGGATCTTCACCAGCCACAGGAACAGGACAATCTGGCGGAATTCAGACTTCTTCGGGCGCAACTGAATCAGCAAATACATCAATTGAGCTTCAACCTCCCACTAAACATGAAACTTTTGGAGATTTGATTAATGCAATTATTAATTTTCTATTTACCGTTTCATTAGCCCTGGCTCCTTTGCTGATTATTGTTGGCGGTTTTTATTTTGTTACTGCTGCCGGAGACCCTTCTAAAATTGAAACAGGCAAAAGAATTATTCTTTATACTGTAATTGGCTTGCTTATTGTTATGCTTGCCAAAGGGTTGATTGATTTTGTAATAAGTGAAATAATGAAATAATTCTGCTTAAAATTTTTTAACAAAGAAAGGTCGATATTATTTTAAAAAGAAAATTTATGAAAAAAATTATTTTAAGTCTATTATTGGCAGGTTTTTGTTTGATGCCTTTTGCTATTGCTCAGGCTCTTCCAGGAGGCGGTTATACGGGCAGTACAGACATAACCGAAGCTCCTGAAATAGATCCCATGAGAGCGCTTGATATTGTTATTAACGTTCTTTTTAGTCTTTTGCTGATATTCGCGGCAATTATGCTTATTGTTGCGGGTTTTCAATTTATTACTGCCGGTGGCGATACGGAAGCAGTGAGAAAAGCAAGGGATAAGGTGATGTATGCTGTAATTGGACTGATTGTAGCTTTTGTCGCTAAAGGAATTGTTATTTTTGTTGAAAGAATTTTTGCCGGTTCGTGGTAAAATTATAGTTGCTCTTAGTTAACCCTCTACTTTTGGCAATTTTGCCCAGGTGGCGGAATTGGAATACGCTTACGGTTTAGGACCGTATCCCTTTTTGGGTTGTGGGTTCAACTCCCACCCTGGGCATAA
>CAZLAP010000036.1:0-3025 GCA_964557715.1 uncultured Candidatus Saccharibacteria bacterium | reverse complement strand
AGGAAAATTCCAGATAATCGCTGTTAAATCCTCCGAACAAAATCTTTGATTTTGTGAGAGCCTGCAAGGCGTGACCGAGCGAAGCGAAGGAGTAGCGATTGCTATTTTAAGGGTGGGAAAGACGTGCGCGTTAAAGTTCTTTTTCAAGAACAAAATCATAATCTTTAAATCCTTCTCTACGATAAAATTCAATTGCTTTTGTATTTTGAGCAGAGGCAACTGCTTTTATTCTTTGAGCTTTCTTATATTTACACCATTTTGTGAATTCTTGAAGAAGTTTTTTACCAAGTCCCATACTTCGATAATCTTCAAGAATGAACATATTTTCTGCCTCTGCGATTTTAGAGATATTTCTATAATCTTCAACTTCAGAAATTGAACCAACTAAATAACCGACAACTTTGCCGTCTTTGATCGCAACTAAAGCGCAACCATTTTTTATCCTATCTTTAAAATATTCTTCGCCTTGTTTTTGAATAGGATAATCTGGATTGATGGTTGCGTCAAATTCTTTATTTTCTTTTATGCAAAGTTGGTGGTTTAAATCTTGAATATCTCTAAGATTTTTAATTGTAGCAAATTGAATTTTAACTTCCATAAATTAAGTAAAGAGAAGGATTTTATTAAGTTATCGTTTAGCGCACGTCTTTGGGGGGATTTGTCAATGACAATCGCTATTGGATTTAACGTTTGCGTGTATGAGAAGTTTCGCCGACTTCCTTATTATTTTACCATAGAGAAGGCGAAATTTGGGTGAAAGAAAAAGTGCAACCATTAAAAATTATTAACGCACTTTTTCTTAAACCTCATACACGCTGTTATGTGATGTAATTTAAAATCTCTTGTTCGTAAATTTTATTTGGCCTCCGTCTTATTGTATCCAGTAATCAAATATAATATACCAGGAATTACTGCTATAACCATATTGATAGAGAATCCCATTTTTATTGTTATGCCTATTGATAAACCTATCACTAAAGCAAAAATTATGAGATAACCGGATATTTTTTCATATTTCCAACCTAATGCAAGCCCGATAAAAATTAAGGGGTTCATTATCAATACAATATTTTTCCACATTGAATAATCAGAGTTAGCAAAGGGTAATGGATTCCCATAGCCAAAATAGAATGGCAGGCCAAATAAAATTATTACCAAAGCAATAATTCTAGCAGACCATTTTATAATTTTTTGTTGTTTTTGGTTCATATTATTTTAGTTAAATTAATAAATAAAGAGATTTTAAATTATTTCATATAACGTTTCGGCATAAGCGAAGTTGCGTAGCAATTTGGGTTGGGTCTTTCGGAAAAGACCGAACTGCTTATGCCGTGTTAGCTGATGTAAATAAATTCGCGAGCAATAGCGAGCATTATTCGGTCAATTTTTATTTTTTAAATATTTCGCCAGTGCTTTATAATTTTTAACATTGTTATTCCAAAACTTTACCATTTGTTCTCTTGGTATTTCGGATTCAGGACGATTAAAGCCCTTGGGAATAAATATTTCATTGATAGGGGTAGAGCCGCGTTTTCCTGGCCTGGTGGCTATTGTGCCTGAACCGGAAGACTGAAACAGAACTGGATTTTTTCCTGGTTCACAATATGCAAGACAATCTTTAAAGATAACTTTTCTATTTTTCTTGCCGTTTAATAAGCGCAAAAAATCCGGTGCGGTTAAATATTGGTTTACGTATTTAATAAAAGGGCCAGGAAAACCATTTAAAGATTCGATAAAGCAACCAGCATCACTTAAAAAGACGGGATGTTTTAATTTGGAAGAAGCCCATTTGGCAGAGAATGAAGCTATTTCACCCAGGTCATTGCTTTGAATTTCCGGTGTGTCTAAAGCCTTTTGCTTTAGCTCGTAGTCAGAATCTTTAAATGCGTCAGCGGCGATTTGGAATTTATACTCATTTCCAGTTATAAAATATATTTTCTTTTTCATTTTTCAAAAAATAAAAATTGACAGAATAATTTTTCTGCGATAGCAGAAAAGAATTTATTTATTTCAGCTAACTCGTTTCTATCGGAAATTTAGGTAAAATATTAACCTTTATTTGTATATTATACGAAATGCTTGTATAATTAAAGTATTAATAATAATCAATTATATAATACTATGAAAAATTATTTAGAACAAACAGGACAGGAATTAAGATTAAGAAATTATAGCTTAAAAACTATTAAGAGTTATTTAAACTGTTTAAAAGATTATTTTGAGTTTAAAAAAATAAATTTGGATGAAATTAATGAAAATAATATTAAAACATTTTTACTTAAAAAGCAGGACAAAAATTACGCACCGCAAACAATTAATCTATACTTAAATGCTATAAAATTCTTTTATCGCGAAATATTGAAGATTCCCAAAAAGATAAATTTAAAATTCGCTAAGCGAAGTAAAAAACTTCCGATTGTTTTATCAAGAGAAGAAATTAAAAACATCATTGACGTAATCAGAAATCCAAAACATAAATTGATAGTCTCTTTGGCTTACGGCGCCGGATTAAGAATCAGCGAAGTCGTCAATTTAAAAGTAAAAGATGTTGATTTGAAAGAGCTAACTATTCACCTTAAAAATGCTAAGAATAAAAAAGATAGAATTACTATTTTCCCGGAAAAAATTAAAAATTACATTCAAAATTTTGTCGCAAGTAAAAATCTAAACGATTATCTTTTTGAAAGCGAACGAGGCGGAAAATTAACTGAACGGACAGCGCAAAAGGTTTTTGAAAATACTCTCCAAAAAACAGGTATTAAAAAAGACGCCACTTTTCATTCGTTAAGACACAGCTTTGCTACGCATTTATTAGAAAATGGTGTTGATGTCAGGTATGTGCAGGAACTTTTGGGGCATCAAAATATCAGAACAACCCAAATTTATACTCAGGTAACAAATCCAAAACTTAAAAACATTAAAAGTCCTTTATGACAAACAAATTGTAAGCTCTTCGGATGATTTACAAAACCGGCACAAAAATTTTTGTAGAATTCTAGCGAAGGCGACTAATTCAATTTGGTGG
>CAZLAP010000035.1:0-1676 GCA_964557715.1 uncultured Candidatus Saccharibacteria bacterium | reverse complement strand
AGATTTTTTATCTCTTCCGTCACTTCTTCCACTTTTTTGGCTTTTTTCCTTAAAATCGGATTCGGGTATTTTACTATGTTTTGATTATTCATGTCTTCTTAAAGCGTCTACGGGTTTTAATCTGGCCGCTCTTCTGGCAGGAAAGACTCCGGCCAAGCAGCCGACTATAAAAGAAAAAACCAAGCCGAAAATAATCAACCCCGGAGTTATGGAGGCGGTAAAATAAAACAAAGGATGGGCCTGGCCATAAAGCTCAATTCCTTTGGCCATAATCATGCCCAGTACTGTTCCGCCAAGGCCGCCGATTATGCCGATTATGCCTGCTTCAAACAAAAAGATGGAGAGTATTGCTGAATTTTTGGCTCCGATTGCCTTCATAATTCCGATTTCCCTGGTTCTTTCCTTAACAGAAGTAAACATCGTGTTGGTAATGCCTATGCCGCCGACCAAAATGGCAATGCTGGCAAAGGCTATTATGGCAAACTGGATAACGGCTAAAACATTGTCAACTATTTCTCCCATTTTTTCGGAGGTCATTACGCTAAAATCAATTGCATCCGTGCCGATTCTTCTTTTCCTGGTCTCCAAAAGCCTTTCTTTGATTTCTTCCGCCACTTTATCAATGTTTTCTCCTTCTCTGATTTTAGCCATAGCTACTTGAGCTGTATTTCTTTTATCACCGGTTAAATCCTGATAAAGCGGCAAGTCCAGATAAATAGAAGAATCATCCTGCTTATTGCCTAAAGAATTCAAGATACCGACCACCCTGAATCTTTTTCCTTTTATAATAATTTCAGCGCCAATCTCAACAAATTCTTTAAAAATGTCTTTCTCCACTTGTTGGCCAACAATGATTTCCATTCTGCCCGGAATAGGCCATCTGCCTTCTTTTAAACTCCAGCCCTGGAATTTTTCCATAATTTCTATTCCTTTTTCCCAGGACAATCCGGTAATAAAAACCGTCTTACTTTCATCTTCATATCTGGCAGCCAAAGACTGATAAGACATAGTCAGCACTGTTTCCACTCCCCGAGTTTTTTCTATGGCTTCAATATCCTCTTTTTCCAGTTTAGTTCCGCTGGCAAACATAGCCATAATATTAGTGATGTCTCCGGGCATAACAAAAACCATCTCGCCACCTAAAGATTTCAGTTGCTGATTAATAGTCTGTTTTATGCCTTCTGACAAAGAAAGCAATGAAATTATCAAAAACACGCCGATAACAATGCCTAAAATGGTCAGCCAGCTTCTTAAAGACCTGGTTCTTAAATTCCTCAAAGCTATATGGAAATATTCTTTTAATTGGCCCATTATAAATTAATATTGTGGATAAAAATATTGACTTCTTTTTGTTATCTTGTTATAAATAAATATTACTACGAAAAAGACCCTTGTGAGGTTCTGTCCCCATAGGGGGCTTTTTCTTTTTAAAAAGGATACAAGAGAAAAGACCGGTCATTTATATACGATATTTTAGCGTCAGTACGTTTTAAAAGTATGGAACATTTCTCCTTGTTACTCGGCGAAAGAATCGCTAATAATTTCTGGCGTTTCTGTAAAAATTTTACCAATCCTGCATAATCGCCATCGCTCGTTACAATAAGTGCTTGATGAAATTTATTTTCATACGCATCACAAACTGCCTGCAACACAAGATCAGCATCGCAATTACCTTT
>CAZLAP010000034.1:0-22163 GCA_964557715.1 uncultured Candidatus Saccharibacteria bacterium | reverse complement strand
GCCCTATGACCCGAAAAAACTGCAAGCTGAAATAAACGATGTGACCTTGGCTTACTTGGCAGCAGGAATCAATCCGGAAAAATGCATTCTTTTTATCCAATCGCAAATAAAAGAACACGTTGAACTGGCTTGGCTTTTAAGCTGCTTTACTCCCTTGGGCGAGCTTCAACGCATGACTCAGTTTAAAGAAAAATCAAAAAAACATAGAAAAGACATTAATGCCGGGCTTTTAAATTATCCCGTTTTAATGGCAGCGGACATTCTTTTGTACCAAACCGAAATTGTTCCGGTCGGAGAAGACCAAAAGCAGCATGTTGAATTGGCGAGAACAATTGCCAGAAAATTCAACCAAAAATTCGGAGAGATTTTTAAAGTTCCGGAGGCAAAATTGCCGAAAAGCGGAGCCAAAATAATGTCCTTGCAAAATCCAAAAAAGAAAATGTCAAAAACAGACGACCCCCGCGGCTGTATCGGTTTGTTTGACGAACCGGAAGAAATCAGAAAAAAAATAATGTCAGCTGTTACTGATACGGGAAAAGCAATCAAATACGATGAAAATAAAAAGCCCGGCATTTCCAACCTTTTAACAATTTTTTCTTTATTCTCCGGAAAAACCGTTAAAGAAATAGAAAAAAAATTCAAAGGAAAAGGATACGCCAATTTCAAAAAAACGCTGGCAGAACTTTTGATTAATTCGTTGGAGCCTTTTCGCAGAAAGAAAAAAGAGTTCGCTTCAAGAAAAATTTACGTAAGAGAAATTTTAAACCAAGGGGCAAAACGCGCTCAAGCTGTTTCCCAGACCACTATCCAGGAAGTTCGTAAAAAAATGGGGCTTGTTTAGCTTATTTTTCTTGCGTTAAGCTTTTTAACAAAGAGGATAATTCCTCTTTTTTTTCTTTCATTAATCCCCTGCTGTCTGCTTCCAAATTCAACCGAATAAACGGCTCTGTTTCCGAAAGACGCAAATTAAACCACCAATTGTTAAATCTGACGGTTAATCCGTCAATTTTTATAATCTCGCCTTTCTGTTTCTCGTAATTTTTCTCCAATACTGCCAAAATCTCTTCAGCTTGCCCGCGATTATTAATTTCAAAATTAGTTTCTTCAATAATAAAATACTTCTTTTTAAAGTCGTCTATTATCTCGTCTATTGGCTCTTTTTTAGCTGAAATCGCCTGAAGAAAAATCAAGGCAGATAGAATACCGTCGTCTATCTTATAAAAATCGGCAAAAACATAATGGCCGGAAGTTTCGCTGCCAAAAATTATTTCCGGTTCAGCTATCATTTTTAATTTTATCGGAATGGTCCAGCAAACCGATAATTCAGTTTTTCCTCCGGCTCTTTTAACATAGTCTTCCACTACCCGCGAAGTTCTCACTTCAATCAAAACTTTCTTTTTACCGGTTTGCTTAATTAAGTATTCTGCGATTAGCGCTGAAATCAAATTCGGGTCCACAGTTTCGCCTTTTCTGTCAAGGAAATAAGCTCTGTCGGCATCGCCGTCAAACATAACGCCCAAATCTGCTTTTTCGGCTAAAATTTTTTTAACTAATTTTTGCCGGTTGGCAGGAATTTTAGGATTAGATCCGCGGTTGGGAAAATTACCGTCCAATTCCGTAAAAACAGAAACTATCTCAAGTCCTGTTCCCTTAAAAATCTTATCTACGTAAAGCCCGGCCATTCCATTGCCCGCATCAATCACAATTTTAAAAGGCTTTAATTTATTTTTAATAAAACTGCGGATAGCGTCAATATAAGGCTGGTTAAAGTTTTTTTCATTAATCTTTTTTTCCGAAGAAATAACATTATATTCTTTTCCAATAATATTTTTCTTCAATTCTTCAATTTTTTCTCTGGTCAAGGGAATATTGCCGGCAAACACCGGCTTTAATCCGTTAAATTCTTTTCCTGCATGAGAAGCGGTCACCATTAAAGCGGCATCCACCGGGCATATTGCTGAAGCAAAATAAAAAGCAGGCGTGCTGCAAAGCCCGATATCAAGAACGCCGGCTCCCTGACTGTTAATGCCGCTAATCAGAGAATCTCTCAAGCTTTTTGATGAAAGACGAATGTCTCTGCCAATTAAAATTCTTTTTGCTTTTGTAAAACGGACAAAAGCCTGTCCGATTTTATAAGCGGTTTCTTCGTTTATTTCGCGCGGATAAGCGCCCCTTACATCATAAGCCTTAAAAATATCGGAATTGACCTTCATACGAATTTATAATATCATAAATCTATGAGTTTTTCAGTAGGCATTATCGGCCTTCCCAACGCAGGAAAATCCACATTATTTAAGGCTCTTACCAAAAGCAAAGTTGATATTGCCGCTTATCCTTTTACTACTATTCATCCCAATATAGGCGTTGTTCAGGTGCCTGACAAGAGATTAGACAAAATCGCCAGCATAATTAAACCTGAAAAAATTACTCCAACCATTATTGAATTTATTGACGTGGCAGGGCTGGTAAAGGGAGCTCATAAAGGAGAAGGGCTGGGAAATCAGTTTTTGGCTCAAATTAGAAATTGTGACGCAATTTTGGAAATAACAAGAAGCTTTGAAGGAAAAAACATAGAACATATCACGGGCGAAATTAATCCCGAAAAAGACATTGAATTGATAAAAACAGAACTTTTGATGAAAGACTTGGAAATATTGGAAAAGCTCATTTCAAAAACAGAAAAGGAAACGCGCGATAAAAAAGCAATAAGAAAGCTGGAATTAATTAAAAAAATTAAAAATTGGGTTGCTCAAGATAAATTAATATCTGAATTTAAAATGAGCATTATAAGCGATAAAGAGAAATTAGAAATAAAAGAGCATCAATTTTTAACAGCCAAGCCGATTCTTTACATCCTAAACACAAACGGAGAAGCAAATAAAATTTTTTCCAAAGAAATAAAATTCTTAACAATTAATTTAAAAAACGAAGAGGAAATTTCCGAGCTGTCTCCGGAAGAAAAAAAAGAACTCAGCTTAAGCTCTAAACTTGACCAATTAATCATTGATTGCTACAATATTCTTGATTTAATTACTTTTTTTACGATTAGAGGGCAAAAAGAAACAAAAGCCTGGACTCTTAAAAAAAATTCAAACGCGCCGGAAGCCGGAAAAATTGTTCATTCAGATTTTAAAGAAAAATTCATTAAAGCTGAAATAATTAATTGGGAAAAATTAGTTTCAGCCGGCTCTTGGCATAAGGCAAGAGAATTGGGCTGGCTTAAAATAGTCGGCAAGGATTATATTGTCCAGGACGGCGACGTTATAGAGTTTAAAATTTAAAGTTAAATATGAGGATATACGAATTAAATTATTTGATTTCTCCCGAGCTTTCAGAAGAAGATGTAAAAATGCTTAGAGAGAAAATAACTTCTTTAATCCAAGAAAAAGAAGGAGTTCTAATTGAAGAAAAGCCGTCTTTTAAAAAAAAGTTGGCTTATCCCGTAAAAAAACATTCTCTGGCGTTTTTAGCAACAGTAAATTTCCGCTTGCTGCCGGAAAAATTAAAAGACCTGGAGAAAAAAATAAAAGAAGAAAAACAAATTCTCCGTTATTTAATATTAATAAGGCCGATTATCAAACAAACGACATTAAGAAAGCCTAAAATCAGAAAAATAGAAAAAGTAAAAAAAGGAAAAGTGGAGTTAAAAGAAATAGAAAAAAAATTAGAAGAAATCTTAGCGCAAAGCGATGAAGAATAAATTTTCATCTGCTTCTTTACTAAATTTAAAAAAATTAATTTATGAATCTTAATAAAGTCATTTTAGCCGGTCGGCTCACTCGGGATCCTGAAAGCAGAACTTTGCCTTCCGGCCAATCAGTCACTTCTTTTGGAATTGCCACTGACCGTTTTTTTAACGACAAAAGCGGCCAAAAACAACAGCAAACTGAATTTCATAACATTGTTTCTTTCGGCAGATTGGCTGAAATTTCTTCCCAATATTTAGCAAAGGGAGCCTTAGTTTTAATTGAAGGCAGGCTGCAAACAAGAACCTGGCAAGATTCTTCCGGTAATAAAAGGTCAAGAACTGAAATTATTGCTGAAAGGCTGCAATTGGGTCCAAAATCAGGCGGAAGAGCAACATTTCAACAAAATAATAATCAGGAAAAAATTAAAAAGGAAGAAAAAGATATTCCAATTATTGAAGAAGATGAAGGAGAAATTGACGTTAAAAACATACCTTTTTGAAAAAACTATGGAGTGTTATTTTTGCCAACGAAATATAAAAAATATTGATTTTAAAGAAACGCAAATTTTGAGAAAATTTATCTCAGCTTCTGGAAAAATCAAGCCGAAAAAAAGAACCGGAGTTTGTTCCAGTCATCAAAGAAAATTAGCCAGAGCCATAAAAAGAGCAAGATACTTAGCTCTCCTTTCGTCTACTTCCAAATAACCTAATCTTCATTGATTTTCAGCATAACTTTTAAGCAAAGCTTCTTTAATTTTTTCCGCAATTTCGGGATTCTTTCTCAAAAATTCCTTACTCGCTTCAACTCCTTGGCCAAGCCGGGTTTTTTCAAATTGGAACCAAGACCCCTGTTTTTTGATTATCTCCGCTTTTGTGCCGGCGTTTAAAATATCGCCAAAATAAGAAATTCCTTCGTTGTAAAAAATATCAAATTCAGTGGTTTTAAAAGGAGGAGCAACTTTATTCTTGACAATTTTAGCCCTAACCCTATTACCGATAATTTCGTCTCCTTTTTTAATCTGAGCTATTCTTTTCAATTCTATCCTGACTGAAGCATAAAATTTTAAAGCCAATCCGCCCGGCGTAGTTTCAGGATTCCCCCAAGAAACTCCGATTTTCATTCTGGTTTGGTTGATAAAAATCAAAATGGTTTTTGTTTTTGAAACAATACCGGATAATTTTCTCAAAGCCTGGCTCATAAGCCTGGCTTGAAGGCCTATTTGGAATTCTCCTACCTCGCCGGCAATTTCAGCTTGAGGCACTAAAGCAGCCACTGAATCAATAACAATCACGTCAACCTCTCCTGACTTTACCAAAGCTTCAACAATCTGCAGAGCCTGTTCTCCTGAATCAGGTTGAGAAATCAGCAAATCGTCAACGTTTACGCCAATTTTCCTGGCATAATCAGGGTCTAAAGCGTGTTCAGCGTCAACAAAAGCCGCTATTCCTTCTTTTTTTTGAGCTTCAGCGCAAACATGCAGGGCTAACGTGCTTTTCCCCGAACTTTCAGGCCCAAAAATTTCAACAACCCGGCCGCGCGGCATTCCGCCCGCGCCTAAAGCCAAATTTAAAGAAAGAGAACCTGTGGGAATCACATCAACATCAACAGCTCTGACGTCCTTCAATTTCATAATAGCGCCTTCGCCAAAACGCTGTTTTATTTCATCTACCGCTTCTTCCAAGTCTCTTTTTTCTATTTTTTCTTTTTTCTTTGCCATATAAATGAATGTTATTTTGATAATTTTAGTTATTTTTTAAAAATACAAAGCGCAGAAAAAGCAAAGTTTTAGTCGTCGCTTAAACCTTCTGCCAATCATCTTTCTCGCCTTCTTCTTCAATGCCTGTTAAAATATCCCTCGGCTTCGCTCCTTCGCCCGGCCCGATAATGCCTCGGCTTTCCAACATATCCAGCAATCTGGCAGCCCTGGCATAGCCTATCCTCAATCTCCTTTGCAAAAAAGAGGCAGAGGCTTTTTTAACTTCTATTACTGTTTTTTTCGCCTCCTCGTACAGAGGGTCTTCATCAGCGGAATAATTTTCAAACCCTCCGGCTTCTCCGCTTTTTATATCTAAGCTTCTTTCAAGATCTTCGGCCAGATGATTTTCAGATAATTCACTCTTTTGTTCTAAGAATAACTTTTCTTTCTGTTCTTTGATATAATCCACCACTCTTCTCACTTCTTTTTCGGAAACATATGAACCTTGAATTCTTTTCGGTTTTGACACGTCAGCCGAAATAAAAAGCAAATCTCCGGAACCTAAAAGTTTTTCTGCACCGGATGCGTCTAAAACGGTACGGCTATCAACCTGGGAAGCGACCTGAAAAGTAACTCTGGAAGTAATATTCGCTTTAATTAAGCCCGTAATTACTTCAACCGAAGGCCGTTGAGTAGCTACTATTAAATGAATGCCTACTGCTCTGGCCATTTGAGCTAATCTGACAATACCCGCCTCTATTTCCCTTCCTTTAGCAGCCATCAAATCAGCCAATTCGTCAATAATCAGAACAATATAGGGCAAAGGTTTTTTTTCTTCTTTTACAATTTTTTGATTATATGCGTCTATGTTTCTTGAACCGTTTCCTGATAAAATATCAAATCTTCTTTCCATTTCAGAAATTAACCATTTTAAAGCGTTTACCGTTCTCTGCGGATCAAAAATAACCGGAGTCAAAAGATGAGGCAGGTCTTTGTAAGCGGAAAATTCAACTCTTTTTGGATCTATCATAATAAATCTTAAAATGTCCGGTGAATTTCTGTAAAGCAAACTTAAAATCAAAGAATTCAAAAAAATAGTTTTACCTGTTCCGGTGGCTCCGGCCACCAAAAGATGGGGCATTCTCGCTAAATCGGCATAACAAGAAAATCCGGAAACATCTTTCCCTAAAGTAATAGTCAAACTGGAAGAAGCTGTCTGAAAATGAGAATTGGCAATTAAGTCGCGCAATCTTATTTGACATCTTGCTTTATTCGGTACCTCAATGCCAACCAATGATTTGCCCGGTATGGGAGCCTCTATTCTAATCGGATGACTGGCTAAGGCCAAAGAAAGATTGTTTGAAAGAGCGGTAATCCTGGAGAGCTTTATCCCTTCAGCCGGCTTTAATGTGTATTGAGTTACGGTCGGACCGATATTAACCTCGGACATTTCCACCGATACGCCGAAATTTTCTAAAGTTTTCTTTATTATGGCTGAGTTTGTTACAATGTCTCCGGCAGCCGCTTTTCCTTTGTCGCTTTCCAACAGCTCTAAGGGCGGAGTTTTATATAACTCTCCGGTCAGCAAATGAACGGGAACTTCTTTGGTTTTTAATTCCAAAAGCGGCTCTTCTAATTTTAAGGGCGTCTCTTTTTTAATTGGTTCAATTTCTTTAATCTCAAACTTGGGCAAGAAAATTTTTTTTATCAAAGACGGTTTTCTTTCTTGTTCTTTTTCCTCAATCTTGAAAACTTCTTTGGCTTTTTTGGGACCCTTTATCAAAAACCAAAGGATCAAGCCGCCAATCGCAATTATTCCGCCAAAAACGATTTTAGACACCAACTCGCCAAATAATCTTAACAAGGGCCAACTTAAAACAAAACCGATCCATCCTCCTTTAATTGTTTCAAGTCCCAAACTTTCCATTAATCCGGCAATGCCGATAATTAAAATAAAAATCGCTAAAATTGTCGGACCAAAAAACTTTCTGTATTTTGCTTCCAAAAAAACAAATCCTCCCAAAACTAAAATTAAAGGAATTGCAAAAGTGGCTTTACCGATTAAAAAAGAGAGGCTTTTCATCAATATTGCACCGGCAACTCCCGCCATTTCAAAAAAGCTTAAGGCAATAATTATTGCCAAAATAAAAATAATTATCCCAAAAATCCATTTTTTTGTTTCTGCTGGCAGAGAAAAAATACCGGGCTTTTTTTCTTTAGGCGAAATTTTCTTGTTTTTTTTTGTTTTTTTCTTTCGCGCCACGGTTTTTTGATTAAAAAGTTAAATTCTAACTGTTCCTTTTACTTTTTTATTTTACCATTTTTTTCTTTTTTCCTGAAACCGGTCCCTGCCGGAATAAGCTTTCCGATAACAACATTCTCCTTCAATCCTAACAATCTGTCTTCTCTTCCATCTAAAGAAGCTTTTATTAAAACGCGGGATGTTTCTTGGAAAGAAGCGGCCGAAAGAAAACTGCTTGTGGTTAAAGCAACCCTGGAGATTCCCAATAGAATAGGCACTCCTTTTGCTAAATTCTTCTTTTCCGATTTCAAACGCGCATTTTCCTCTAAAAACTTTACTCGTTCAACAATCTCTCCTGCAGTGAAACAAGAATCTCCCGCATCTTTAATTTTTACCCTTGAAAACATTTGTCGGCAAATTACTTCAATATGCTTATCGTGGATTAAAGCTCCTTGAGAAGCGTAAATTTTTTGTATTTCCTTAATAATATAGCGCTGAGCTTCTTCTTCTCCGGTTAATTTGAATAATTCTTTCAAGTCAAGACTTCCTTCGCAAAGCTGCTGGCCTTTCTGAATCTTATCTCCCGGTTTCACCCAAATTGCCGAATTTTCCGGAATTTTATATTCAACAATTTCAGTTTTTTTGGTTTTTGTTTTGCATTTTATTTTAATAACTTTGTCATCGGTTATTTCCAAAATCTTTCCTTCAACATTTGAAATTTCAGCCTTTCCTCCAGGAATTCTCGCTTCAAAAATCTCTTGAACTCGCGGCAAACCCATGGTAATATCTCCACCTCCGGCAACTCCGCCGGTATGAAAGGTTCTCATTGTTAATTGAGTACCCGGCTCTCCAATTGACTGAGCGGCCACAATTCCAACCGCTTCTCCCAGTTTTACCAACTGATTATTGCCAAGATCCCAACCGTAGCATTTTTGGCAAACGCCTCTGACGGATTTGCAACTTAAAGGAGATCTAATCCTAACTTTTTCAATATTCTCCGTTGCGGCAATTTTTTCCGCTTTTTCCCAATCAATAAACTCTCCTTCTTTACAAATTCCGGAAATTCTTTCTAAGCTTATTCTGCCTAAAATTTTAAAAATAAAGTTTTGGCCTATTTCATTCGCTTCTTTTTTCCAAACAACAAAACCATCCTTGTCGCGGCAATCTTCTTCTGTAACTATAATTTCATGGGCGACATCAACCAATCTTCTGGTTAAATATCCGGCAGTAGACGTTCTCAATGCAGTGTCAGCGGTTCCTTTCCTGGCGCCGTGGGTTGAAATAAAATATTCCAAAACGTCAAAACCCTCTTTAAAGGAGCTTTTTACGGGCAATTCAATGATTTGTCCCGCCGGGTTGATCACCAATCCTTTCATTCCTGTCATTTGAACGGGCTGCGACCATGATCCTCTTGAGCCTGAATCAATAATCTGAAAAATCGGTCCGGTTTTCGGCAGAGTTTTCGGAACTAATTCCTCAATTCTTGCTTTTACTTTGCTCCAAATCTCAATTACTTTTAATCGCTTTTCTTCTCTTGAGAGCAATCCTTTTTTAAAATGTTCCTCTATTTTTTCTATTTCTTTTTCGGCTTCAGCTACAATTGCTTTCTTTTCAGGAGGAACAATTAAATCATCCATACCCCAGGAAATTCCAGCCCAAGTTGAATATTCAAAACCTAACTCTTTTATCTTGTCTAAAAATTCTTCAGTTTTTTCAAAATCATACTTATTGATAATCTCTCTGGTTATTTTTTCTAAATCCTTTACTTTTATCAACGAATTGATAAAAGGAAAATCATCGGGTAAAGATTCGTTAAAAATAATTCTGCCAATACTGGTTTCCATTAAAGAGCCTGCTTGACTTAATTTGACTTTTATTTTCGCCTGCAAATCAATATCGCCGTATTCTTTGGCTAAAACGGCTTCTTCTTTGCTTGAAAATATTTTTCCTTCGCCCTTAGCCGCTTCTTTAATTTGAGTTAAATAATAACAACCCAAGCTGATGTCTTGATAAAGGGTTACTATCGGCGTACCGGTGGCCGGCTTAAGCAAATTCAAAACAGATAACATAATTTCCCGAGCTTCTTTTTGAGCCAGATCGGAAAGCGGCAAATGAACCGCCATTTGGTCTCCGTCAAAGTCGGCATTAAAAGCTTTGCAGACCATCGGATGAATTCTAATTGATTCTCCTTCAATCAGTTTTGGATAAAAAGCCTGAATTCCCAATTTATGAAGCGTAGGAGCCCTGTTAAGCAAAACAAGCTTGTCTTTAACTATTTCTTCCAAATTGGCCCAAACTTCGTCAAGCTTTTGTTCAATCAGCCTGGAAGCGGATCTTACGTTGTAAGCCAGTTCTTTTTCTAAAAATTTTTTGATGACAAAAGGTTTAAAAAGCTCCAAAGCCATTTTTTTAGGTATGCCAACTTCATTAAGCTTCAATTCGGGGCCAACCACAATAACCGACCTGCCTGAATAATCCACTCTTTTGCCCAAAAGATTCTGGCGAAATCTCCCCTGCTTTCCTTTCAATATGTCAGCCAATGACTTAAGCAGCCTTTTGCCTCCAGTGGTAGCCGTAGTCATTGTTCTTTTTCTCATTCCATTGTCAATCAAAGCATCCACAGCCTCTTGCAGCATTCTCTTTTCGTTTCTGACAATAACTTCCGGAGCTCCAATTTCCAAAAGATATTTTAAGCGATTGTTCCTATTTATTACTCTGCGATAAAGATCGTTTAAATCTGAAGAAGCATAGCGGCCGCCGTCCAGCTGAACCATAGGCCTTAAATCCGGAGGCAGAACCGGCAAAACGGCTAAAAACATCCATTCCGGCCTTAAGCCGGCTTTCAACATGCTTTGAAAAATTTTTAATCTCTCTAAAATTTTTCTTTTGACAGCCGGCGAGGCTGTTTCCAATTCTTTTTTTATTTCCTTTATTTTTTCTTTTAGGTCAACTTTTTCAAAAATTTTCCTTAAGGTTTCGGCTCCGGTTCCGGCTTCAAAAACCTCTCCGTACTTTAAAGAAAGGCGATGATAATCAATCTCTGACAAAACTTTTAATGGTTTTAAGTTTAACACTTCCTCCTTTGCCGCGTTCATAGCTGTTTTTAAATTCTCGGCTAAAGAAGATGAATTTTTCTTTGATTTTGATCCGTTCTTATTTGCCAGGCTTTTAACTTTGGCCTTATATTCTCTTTCAATTTCCTGTAAAACTTTCTTTTTAGCGTCCTCATTGCAGCTGGTAATAATGTATGAGGCAAAATAAATCACTCCTTCCAAATGCTGCATAGGAATATCAAGAATCATGCCGATTCTGGAGGGCATGCCTCTTAAAAACCAAATATGAGAACAAGGGGTGGCTAATTTTATGTGGCCCATTCTTTCTCTTCTGACTACGGCTTTCGTCACTTCCACTCCGCATCTGTCGCAAACAACGCCTTTATAGCGAATTCTTTTATATTTTCCGCAATAACATTCGTAATCTTTGGTCGGACCGAAAATCTTTTCGCAAAACAAGCCGTCCTTTTCCGGACGCTGGGTCCTGTAATTTATTGTTTCCGGTTTTATCACTTCGCCGCAACTCCAATTTAAAATTTCTTCGGGCGAAGCTAACTTTATTCTGATGGCATTAATATCTGTTACGCGCATAACAATTTTCTTAAAGTTACAAATTATTCATCGTCATCTCTCGGCTTTTCCTTTACCTCTACCGACAGTCCCAATGATTTTAATTCAGCTACCAATAAATTAAAAGAAGCGGGGATATTCGGCGTTTTTATTTCCTCTCCTTTTAAAATTGCTTCGTAAGTTGCGGCTCTGCCCTGAACATCGTCAGATTTTATTGTCAGCATTTCTTGAAGCGTATAAGCCGAACCATAGCCCTCCATTGCCCAAACTTCCATTTCGCCGAATCTCTGTCCGCCGAATTGCGCTTTTCCGCCAAGAGGCTGCTGGGTAATTAAAGAATAAGGGCCTATTGAACGCATATGAATTTTATCTTCAACCATATGAATTAATTTCATCATATATATATAGCCAACGGTAACTTTTTTTGAAAAAGGATGGCCTGTTCTGCCGTCGTATAAAATAATTTTTCCGTCTTCCGGCAAACCGGCTGTTTTTAATTCTTTTTTGATGTCTTCTTCATTAGCTCCTGCTAAAGACGGAGTAATTGCCTGATAGCCGGAATTTTTAACAGCCCAGCCAAGATGAGTTTCCAAAATTTGGCCGAGATTCATTCTGGAAGCAACGCTCATAGGGCTTAAAACAATGTCAACCGGAGTGCCGTCTTCCATAAAGGGCATTTCTTCAACAGGCATAATTTTTGAAATTACGCCCTTATTGCCATGCCTGCCAGCCAGCTTGTCGCCGGCTTTAATCTCTCTCAGTTGAGCGACTTCCACTTCAATTCTTTTTATCACTCCCGGTTTTAATTTATGGCCTAACTCCCTGGAAAAAACTTTGACTCCGACAACTCTTCCTCTTTTGCCGTGCTCCATCAACAAAGATGTATCCTTCACTTCCCTGGCTTTTTCTCCGAAAATAGCCCTTAGCAACCTTTCTTCGGCAGTTAAATCTGCTTCTCCTTTCGGCGAAATTTTCCCTACTAAAATATCATTCGGCCCAACTTCAGCGCCGATTCTAACGATTCCTTCTTCGTCCAAATCTTTTAATTTTTCTTCGGAAACATTCGGAATATCGGGAGTTGTTATTTCCGGACCTAATTTTGTTTCCCTAACGTCACAAGCAAAACTTTCAATGTGAATTGAAGTATAAATATCATCCTTAACCAGTTTTTCAGATATAATAATTGAATCTTCAAAATTTCCTCCGCGCCACGGCATAAAAGCAACTAAAATATTCTGGCCTAAAGCCAAAGAGCCTTGGGCGATAGCTCCGCCATCCGTTAAAATTTCTCCTCTTTTAACGGTTTTGCCTTTTTCAACAATCGGTTTTTGATGAAAACAAGTGTATTGGTTCGTTCTGATAAAAGTTTTAAGATGATAAGTTTTTGGCTTTGAATTTTTAGCCTTTGGCCTTATCGTTATATGATTGGCGTCCACGTCTGAAATTGTCCCATCTTCTTCTGCGACAACAATCTGACCGGAATCTTGAGCCACTTTTCTTTCTGTTCCGGTGGCAACCAAAGGAGGTTCAGGCTTAAACAAAGGAACAGTTTGCCTCTGCATATTTGAACCCATTAAAGCGCGGTTAGCGTCGTCGTTTTGAAGAAAAGGAATGCAGGAAGTGGCGATTGAAACCGATTGTTCGGAAGAAACGTCAATAAAATCTATTTTGCTTCGTTCCGCAACACCCGGTTCCCCCTTTATCCTGGCTTCAACTTTTTCCGGAACAATATAACCTTTTTCGCTTATCGGCACCGCCCCTGAAGCAATATTGTATTTTTCTTCTTCGTAAGCGGATAAGTAATGAACCTGCGATGTAACTTTTCCTTTTTCAACTTTAAAATAAGGCGTTTCCAGAAAACCATATTGGTTAATTCTGGCAAAAGAAGCCATATGACCGACCAAACCTATATTGGGGCCTTCAGGCGTTTGGATAGGGCAAATTCTGCCGTAATGCGACGGCTGGACATCCCTAACTTCAAAACCAGCTCTTTCTCTGGCTAAACCGCCCGGCCCGGTAGATGATAATCTTCTTTTATGTTCCACTTCGGCTAAAGGATTTTCATTATCCATAAACTGCGACATCTGGGAAGAAGTGAAAAACTCTTTTACTGCCGCCATAAAAGGCCTTGGATTTATCAGTTGGGATTGAGCAAGAGTATAAACGTCCAAAGTGGACATCCTGTCTTTAATAATCCTTTCCATTCTCATAAGACCTACCCTTAATCTGTTTTGTAAAAGTTCGCCGAAAGTTCTGACCCTTCTGTTTCCCAAATGGTCGATTTGGTCAGGTTTTGCCTCGGGATCGTTATTCAGCTTGATAATTTCTCTGATTACCGCCACAACATCTTCCAGCTTGAGAACTCTGTCTTTGATGGAAATTTCTTCATTGTTTTTCGCCAATTTTTCTGAAAGCCTGTGTCTCATTTTCCAGCGGCCCACTTTGGAAAGGTCGTATCTTTCAAAATTAAAAAACATATTTTCAATCAGTTCCCGGGCCGTATCGGGCGTGGCCAAATCCCCAGGCCTTAATCTCTGATAAATTTCCACGAAAGCTTCTGACTGATTGTGCGTTGTGTCTTTTTTAAAAGTCTCTTCAATATATTTTATTTCTCCTTTATCTACATCCTGAAAAGTTTCTTTGATTGATTTGTCATTGTCAATGCCAAAAGCTCTCAATAAAGTGGTAGCCATTATTTTTCTCCTCCTGTCAATTTTTACCCCGATTGCCCCGGATTGTTCAGTAGCAAATTCAAGCCAGGCGCCCCGGTTGGGAATAATTTTAGCGCCAAAATTATTTCTACCGCCGGTTCTTTGACAAGTAAAAAAAGCTCCCGGCGAACGAATAAGCTGGGAGATTACGACTCTTTCTACGCCATTGACAATAAAAGTTCCCCTTTCCGTCATCAAGGGGAAATCAGCAAGGTAAATTTCCTGTTCTTTGGTTTTTTTGGTTTTTAAATTAATTAATTTTGTTTTTACCCTTAAAGGCGCTTCAAACGAATCATTATTCTGTTTTGCCTCCAAGTCCGTTTTATACTTCGGCTGGTCTAATTTATAATCCAAAAACCAAAGCTCCAATTCTTTGCCCGTATAGTCTCTAATAGGAGAAATTTCAAAAAATAATTCTTTTAAATCTCTTTTCCAAAACAACTGCCAGCTGTCTTTTTGTATTAAAGACAGGTAAGGCAGAGAAAGAGAAACTTTAGTTTTTGAAAAATTTTTAGTCTTGGTAAAGCTCATAATAATTTAAAAATTTCCGCCGATAAAATTTAACGAGCAAAAAACACCAAAAAGACCCCAAGCAAAAAATGCTTCAGGGGTAAAAAATATTCTTATTTTTTACAAAAATAAAGGATGCAAAATAGTATCTAAAAATTAAACAAGCAAAATTAATATTACACAAACCATAAAAACTTGTCAAGAGCAAGCAAGATAACGCTTAAGGGTTGTTTTTAATATTTTGAACAATGCCGAAAGCGATCAAAGTCATTATTAAACTACTCCCTCCGTAGCTCAGCAAAGGCAGAGATATGCCTATTATGGGCAAAAGGCCTAAATTCATACCGATGTTGATAAAAATTTGTGAAATTAAAACAACAATCAAACCAATATTAAAAAGGCGAGGAAAATTGCTTTTGCTGTTTGCCGCGATTCTAAAAATACGCCAGATTAAAACAAGAAAAAGCAATAATAAAATTGAAACTCCAATCAAGCCGGATTCTTCGGCAACAACTGAAAAAATAAAATCAGTCTGGGGTTCGGGCAAAAAACCGTATTGAGTTTGAGAACCCTTAAACAGCCCTTGTCCGAAAATTCCTCCTGATCCTATGGCTATTTTTGATTGATTTTGACTCCAACCGGCGGCCAAAGGATCGGCAGGCAAAAGAAAGGAAACGATTCTTTCTTTTTGATAATCTTTCATTAAAAAAACCCAGCTCAGAGAAAAAAGCAGAAATCCGCACAGGAGTAAAATTAAAAAATGGCGCAACTTTATGCCGGAAACAACCAATATTCCCGTCCATAAAGCGGCTAAAATTATGATTGAACCGAAATCGGGCTGAAAAAAGGCCAATGCTGAAGGTAAGAAAACATAAAAACCGGAAAGCAAGATATGTCTTATTCTGTACATCTCAACATGCCTCATTGAAAAATATTTTGCCAATAAGATTATCAAAACAATTTTAGTAAGCTCTACGGGATCAAAAGAAACTGAACCGAACTTATACCATCTTTGCACGCCTCTGATTTCCGGAGCAAAAAAGAAAATACCAATCAAGCTTATCAGGCAAAAAAGATATAAAACCAATATCAAGCTTCTGTTTTCGCGAAAAATTCTCCAATCAAAAAAACAAAAAAAGAACATCAAAAAAAATCCTATAATTGAAAAAATAAGTTGTTTTTTAAAATTTAAGAAATCTCCCCGGCCGACGGAAGAGCTGTAAATAAAAAGCAAACCAAGACAAACCAACAGAACAACAGAAATTATTAATATCCAATCAAGCCGTTTAAGCTGAGAAATTAATATCATATTTATTTTTTATTCCGTCATTTCCAAAAATTCTTTTTCTCTTATTATTTTTAGCCCAAGCTTCTTGGCTTTTTCCAGTTTTGAACCAGGCTCTTTGCCAATAATAAGATAATCTGTTTCTTTGGAAACCGCAGATGCCGGATGTCCGCCCAAAAAACGTATCTTTCTTTCCGCTTCAGATCGAGTTAAGTTTTCCAATTTGCCCGTTAAAACAAAAGTTTTGCCTTCAAATTTCTTCCCGGTCTTTTCCGGAGGCAAAATTTCCACGCCTGCCTTGATAAGACTTTTAATAAATTTTTGCTTCTGTTCAGACCTAAACCAATTATATATGCTCTCTGCGGTTTTGGGCCCAATATCCGCAATAAGTTCTAAATCTTCTTTTTTTGCTTCTTGAAGTTTGGCAATATCGCCAAAATAATCAGCCAAATCAACCGCTGTTTCTTCTCCAACGTGCCGAATTCCAAGGGATAAAATAAAACGGCTTAACTGTATTTTTTTGCTTTTATTTATTGCCTTTATTAGATTTTTGGCTGATTTTTCAGCAAATTTCTCCAAGGGAGCCAAATCGCCTTCCTGAAGGGTAAAAATATCAGCCGGATTGGAAATCAAATTCTCGTTTAACAGCTTATCAACGACTTTCGGACCCAACCCTTCAATATTGAAAGATTTCTGAGAAACAAAAAAATGAATGTTTTTTCTTTTTCTGGCAGGGCATTTTAAATTAACGCATCTCCAAATTGCCTCCTTTGAGGGCTTTTTCAATTTGGAAGAACAAACCGGACAAATTTTTGGAAAATAAAATTCTTTTTCTTTGCCGGTTCTAAGCTCGCTTAAAACTTTGGCGACATTCGGTATAACGTCGCCGGCCCTCTCCACTATCACCGTATCTCCAATCCTAACGTTTAATCTTTTTATTTCATCTTCGTTATGAAGACTGGCTCTGGTAATGGTTACTCCGGAAATTTCCACCGGTTTCAAAATGACAACCGGCGTTACTGCGCCGGTTCTTCCCACCTGAAGCTTAATGTCAACAACTTTAGTGGTTGCTTGTTTCGGGAAAAACTTAAAAGCCCTGGCTCCGCGCGGACTTTTTCCGGCAATTCCCAACTTTTCAAAAAGAAAATTATCATTTACGTTTATTACTATACCGTCAATTTGATAAGACAGCTTTTCTCTTTTTTCAACTGCTTCTTTCCAGTAATCAACAATCTCGGAAACGTTCCTGCAGATTTTTCCGTCATCTGTTTTAAAGCCTAATTTTTTTAAAATTTCATGCTCCTGCGAATGTTTTTCTTGTCCAAAATCAACAATTAAATCATAAGCTGAAAACTTTAAAGGCCTGGAGGCTGCTAATTTAGGGTCAAGCTGGCGAATGGAGCCGGCTGCCAGATTTCTGGGATTGGAATAAGCTGTCTTGCCTTTTTTCTTCAATTCTTTATTCAGTTTTTCAAAATCCAGTTTTTCAATATAAACTTCCCCTCTTACTTCAACTTCAGCCGGCAATTTCGCCTTTAACTGAAGAGGAATACTTTCAATGGTTCTTAAATTTTGAGTAACATTTTCTCCCGTTTTGCCGTCTCCCCGAGTAGAACCCAAGATAAAAACTCCGTTTTTGTAAATTAAAGAAACAGCGAAACCGTCAATTTTAAGCTCGGTGAAATATTCGAATTGAAAAGAAGTCTGTATTTTTTTTAAATATTTCTCCCAGTCTGAAAGTTCTTTTTCGGAAAAGATATCTTCCAGGGAAAGCATCGGAAATTTATGCTTCACTTTCTTGAATTTCTCCAACGGCTTTCCGCCCACTCTTTGAGTAGGCGAATCTAATGAAACAAATTCCGGATATTCCTGTTCTAATTTATAAAGTTCATGCTTTAACGAGTCAAAAGCCTCATCAGAAATCTCCTGCCGGTCTTCAACATGATACAAATATCTGTGGCGATTGATGAGTTTTTTGAGGCTTTCTATTCTTTGCTTAACTTGCTTTTTATCCACGGAGTAACAAAATTAGTAATTTATCTCAATTGCTCTTTTGCTGTTTTTATAGGTACCGACTGACTTTATACAATAGAAAAACTCGTCGGAACATCCCCCCACTCCGCCGCTGAACACATAAACTTCATAAGTTGCTCCATGAGGCAAAAGAGTTTTGCTTATGCCCGATGGGTTGCTTCTATTCAACAGAATTTTTTCAATGCCCGAATCTGCAGCATAAAAAGCAACGACAGAATAGCCTATATCGCTAAGCATTTTTATTTGAGGAATTAAAATTCCGCTGATTCCCAAACCAATAGCCAAAAGAATGCTCATAACTATTACCGCGTATAAAAGCGACACGCCGCTTTGCTTATGTTTTAATGGGAATTTAACGCTGAACATTTAAGTTTCTTTGCGAAATCGTTGTTTGAATGTTAATTACCGAATTATAACCTTTTTTTTCTATTTCCAAAGAAAAAGTAACTCTTGGCTGCTCCCTTGGTTCTTCCTGATCCCATGAACCGGAGGGCCCGAAACGAAAAGAAACCACCCGGAATGAAGACGGGGTCAAAGGCAAAGCCGCTTCTCCGTTTTTTGATTCATACAAACGGCCATCCGCAACATTTAAAAAGAATTCCTGGCAAACATTGTCGTAATTTATAAACTTCAGGCCGTTCCCTCCTCTGGTTTGCTCATAATTCAAGCCTCTGGAACTTAGACAAACAGGCGGATTAGACAGTTCCTTTTTTGCCATTCTTATTGCTCTACTCATATATTCTAAATTATACGAGATATTATCTATTAACTCCTGGGAGGCTAACGCTTTTTGCTGGCTTTGAATGGAATTAACCAGAAGTCCCGTAAAAACGGTTGACAAAATAGCAAAAATAGCCACGCCTATTATAATTTCTATTAAAGTAAAGCCTTTATTTTTCATAAGCCGTACCAATTGTACAAATGATTAATAACTTCTGCCTGATAATCTTTGCCCCGGTTCTTCCATTTTACAACAACGCTTACTTCTAAATATTCGTTGAAATCATTATCGGCTTTTCTGGCAATCCTGATTTCTCTTTTAAATTTGCTGATACTGCCGCTATCCGCATACCTGTAAAACCCATTTTGGTCAACTCTTAAATATCTGCCTTCGCCCGTTAAGGGTTCTAAAGACATTGACAAATAATCAGCCTCCCATACGCCTTCTGATACGCCCGAGCCAGAGCCAAGCCAGTTTATATCTCTGATATTTTTAACGATTTCAATTCCTTCCTGGCCGAGATAATAAGCTATTAATTGAGATTCATTTAAAGAAGCGCCGATTATACTTTGCTGAATCAAAACAAAACTGGCAATAATTGCCAAGCCCAAAATAAAAATCGCCAAAACAACTTCAATAAGAGTGAAGCCTGCGGCAGTTTTATTTTGCTTGTGTTTTTTTGCTAAAATCATTTTTATTGTTATTGAACCTCAATTAAGCCGGCTTTGTTGATATAAATCCTTTTCTCGGCCGATTCGTTTCCGTAATTTAAAAAAATTGAAGCTGAATTAATTAAAGGGTTGCCGGAAATCAAAACACTCGGTTCGGGCGGATAAAAAACAACATTTAAGGGACTGGCCGGAGAAAGATTTTTTAAATTAACCTTTTTCTCAAACTCTAAAATCTCAATTTCATTGCCGGGCGAATAAATGCCGTTTCCTTCAAAATCAGCAAATAGAATATATTGTCCGGGCGCAGCAGCGTCAAAATATATGCCGAATCCTTCCGGAACCAAGCCTCTGATTTCCTTAGTTGCCATAGCCATATTCTGCGCAATTCTTATGTCTTGAGTCAGCTTATGAGCTGATCTTTGGAGAGCAAACTGTCTTTCAGCTGACCGGTAATCAATCATAATAATGGCGAAAATCAGAGAAATTATTGAAAGCACCACCAACAACTCTATCAATGTAAAACCTTTCTCTCTTTTTTTGTTCTTCATATTGTTTTTATTTTATCAAATTATGATAAAAACTTCAAAACAGTCCTTGACAGCAAATCAACAGGTTTTTGCCGAGAAATAAGGCAAAAAACGTTCCTGCTGCCAAAAAAGGACCGAAGGGAATTTTTGATTTTAACTTCTTTTTGCCAAAAATTATTAATCCCAATCCAATTAAAGCGCCGGAATAAAAAGCGAAAAGCAAAGCAATCAAAATATTGGGCCAGCCTAAAAACAATCCCATTAAAAAAGCTAATTTTATATCTCCAATGCCCATCCAGCGGCCGCGAGACATTAATACCATTGCCAAAAAAAACAAAGAGGCGAAAAAAGCGGAGCTTATCGGATTTATTAAAATCTTTAAATCCAGACTGTTAAAATTAAAATCAAAAACTTTAAATGCTTGATAAATAAAAACAATAGCTGTGGCCGGATAGATAATTTTGTCCGGAATAATGTAGTGTTTTAAATCGTAGACAAAAATAACGATTAATAAAGCGGAAATTATCCAATAATAAGCCAAGCTTAAACAATTAAAAAATATTTGTTCTGCGGCAAGATTTGTTTCTGTTGCGGAAGAAAACTGAAAATTAAAAATTAACAAAAATATTATTGCTGTTGATACTTCTACTAAAGGGTATTGCCAGGATATTTTTTGCCGGCAATGCCTGCATTTTCCTTTCAACAGCAAAAAACCAACAACCGGAATCAAATCTTGCCAAGAAAGAATATGTTTGCAAGAAGGACAATATGACCTGTTTTTAAATCCTGTTAAATCTTTAAAAGAAAAATTTGGAAGAGCAAGGCGATAAATAAAGCAATTTAAAAAAGAGCCGACAGCTAACCCTATCAAAATTATTATAATATGCTGAATCATATGCAAAATATTGTTTAATATTAGCATTTTAAAACGGATAAAAAAACCTGTTAGATATTTTTACATATCTAACAGGCGCTGCTCAAAGGCAAGTTTCTATCTGCAGCTGAAATTTTCGCCCGTACAACCGCTGGCTTCGCCGACAAAACCAACATTGTCCACGCACCAATTTTCTCCGCCAGGAAGAAGAGCCTGGAAGCAATAAGCTTCTCCGTCACCCGAAAATTTAATATTGGCATCGCCATCGCCAAAATCAGCTCCAGCGCCTTCGGCCGCATCCTTAGCTGCCGTAAAATCATCTCTGTCGCTGACTCCTGAATAATCGCCCGAAACATTATACTCTATTTCAGCAGCCAATCTCATCTGATTCATATTAGCTTTAACAGCAGTGTCTTTGCCGCTTGTTCTGACTTCGGTAAAAGAAACCAAGACAATGGTGGCTAAAAGGCCAATAATGGCTATAACCACCAAAAGCTCAATAAGGGTAAAACCTTTTGGCAGTGATATTCGGTTAAATCCGGTTAAGAATCTTAAAACAGGATTTATTTGTTTTTTGGTTAATCTTTGAATCATATTGCATTATAACTTTTTTTATTTTGAAAAAAAGTCGACCCTTTATCTATAATGAAATTGCCTGATAAATCGGCATCAATATTGAAAGCATAATTCCTCCGACAACCAAACCCATAAAAATAATCAAAGCTGGTTCCAGAAGACGAGTCATATTATCCATAGACCTGTCCACTTCTTTTTGGTAGAAACTGACAAGGCTCATTAAGGTTGTGTCCAATGTTCCTGTTTTTTCTCCAACCAAAACCATTTGAACAAAAACCGGAGGAAAAAGCTCGGGATACTGGCTTAATACGGAAGAAATCATTTCTCCTTTTCTGACTTCATCTCTGGCCTTTAAAATAATTTCCCGGTAAGAAATATTGCCGATAATATTCCCGACAATTTCCAAAGACTGGGCAATAGGCAAACCGCTTGAAATCAAAGTGGAAATATTCTCGGCAAAACGGCTCAGATAAACCATTTTGAAAGAAGAACCGACAACCGGAATTTTTATAAACATCCGGTCAAAAAAAGCTCTGCCTTTCTGCGTGGAATAATATTTGAACACAGCCGATATCAGCAAGATTGCCATTAGAAAAACAAACCATCCCCATTTTGTCAAAAAATTAGATATAGCCATAATAATCCTGGTAGGCAAGGGAAGTTCCTGGCCGCCTGCCAGCAAAACATCTTCCAAACTGGGAACAACAACTACAACCAGCAATATAACGACCAATAAAACAACAAAAAGGACCAATGAAGGATAAAATAAAGCTCCTTTTACTTTTGCCGCCAAATGAAATTCCCTTTCCAGATGTTCGGCTAAATAATCCAAAACTTCTGAAAGCTTGCCGGAAACTTCTCCTGATTTAATCATAGCAACATAAAAATGAGAGAAAATTTTAGGATAAAGGGCCAATGCCTGCGAAAAAGCCATTCCTCCTTCTACCTTTTCTGCCATTCTTAAAACTTTTTCTTTAAATTCAAGTTTTTTAGTTTGGCCGGCA
>CAZLAP010000033.1:0-13984 GCA_964557715.1 uncultured Candidatus Saccharibacteria bacterium | reverse complement strand
AGACATGAACAAGACTCTCATCTTTATCCGCCCTGATCTTTTAATCTAAACATCAGCTCGGCTATATTTTTAGCCGAGCTTCTTTTTTATTGTGCCAGAATAAATCTAAAATGGCTGGCATTTCCTGACTAAAATAAATTTGCCGTCCAAAAACAGCAGGCATTGGATTTTTTAGGGATTTTTGATAAAATAAATAAATAAAACAAAATTATATTATGAAATGGAAAACTCAAAACTCAAGACAATTTACGAAGACAGCGACTTGCTGGTTATTGACAAGCCGGCCGGAATAAATTCAGACGATTTTGAAAAAAGAGCGCATCGGTTGGACAAAGATACTTCCGGCCTGCTCTTGATAGCTAAAAACGATAAAACCCTAAAATACCTGCAAAAGCAATTTAAAGAAAGAAGAGTTGAAAAAAAATATTTTGCTTTAATCAACGGACATCTTAAAAATCAGCAGGACCAAATTAAAACTTTTCTCGGCCGCTCCAAGTCTGACAAAACAAAACAAAAAGTATATCTGCCTTTTGAACCCGGTTTTGAGAGAAAAAGAGAAGCGATTACAAATTACAGAGTCTTGCAAAAATTCAAAGATTATGATTTGATTGAGGCTGAACCGAAAACAGGCAGGAAGCACCAAATTCGTGTTCAGCTTGCCCATATTGGCCATCCTGTTGTTGGAGATAAAAAATACGGGTTCAAAGCGCAAATAACACCCAAGGGATTAAAAAGACATTTTTTACACGCCAGTTATCTTAAAATTAACCTGCCCGGCGGCAAAACAAAAGAATTTAAATCAGAACTGCCGGAAGAACTGAAAAATCTGGTAGAAATTTTAAAAAATAATAAATCTTAAAAAAAATTACTATGCCTGGAAAAATAAAAATATTAAAAGACCAGTTGAAAAAAGATTTGCTTGATATCAAGCCCGGCGATACTGTTAAAATTTATCAAAAAATAAAAGACAAAAACAAGGAAAGAATCCAGGTTTTTGAAGGCCAGGTGATAGCTAAAAAGCACGGCAAAGGCCTTACTTCAACCATTACTGTCAGGAAAATAATTTCCGGAATAGGAGTTGAAAAAATATTCCCTCTTCATTCCCCGATTATTGACAAAATTGAAATTGTCAAACAAGGAAAAGCAAGAAGGGCCAAACTTTATTATTTAAGAACAGCCAAAGGCAGAAAAGCGAAATTAAAAACTTTGGAAAAATTTCAGGCGGCTGATTCGTTTAAAAATCAAGAAAAATAAAACACGGAAAAATTAGCCCAGGTGGTGGAATTGGTATACACACACGTTTGAGGGGCGTGGCTCATTTGAGCGTGCGGGTTCAAGTCCCGCCCTGGGCACAAAAAAAAGGGCACTTGGCGCAGTTGGTTAGCGCGCATCGCTTACATCGATGAGGCCGGGGGTTCGAATCCCTCAGTGCCCACTAAAATTTAACTTTTTCCCTTGTGGACAATTTCCTTGCCTTCTGTTTTTTAATAATGGTATTATTAAAATAATAAAAAATATTAATTAAAAAAGTTTAATTTTTATGAAAAATAAAAATATTTATTTTTTAATATTTATTTTATTTTTAATAATTCTCGCAACCAGTTATTTCATTTATTATTCTAATTTTAAAAAAATAAAAATTACGGAAATTTCGGGTAGTGACCAAGAATATTCTTTTAAAAATTTGATATATAATTTTTGGGGCATAACGGTAGCTAAAGAGGACAATGCTGTTTTGGTAGAAGGCATAATTCCTAAAGTTCCTGAAATTGGCAAAGGAACAAATCAATCAATCCAAACAATAAAATTTAAAATCAATCCTGAAACAAAAATAGTAAAATTGGAAAAAACAAAGCAAGTTTTCGCAAATTTAGAAACAATTAAATTAGGAGACCATTTAGGATTAAAGGCTGACGAAATTGACTTTATAAAAAAAGAGGCTGTAGCTACTGATATTTTAATTTCGGAACTATTGCCGTTTTCGTCGCTCTCACCTGAAGAAAAAAATAATTCTGTTATTCAATAGTATAATTTTTAGTTTTATAAAATGAGTAAAAAATCTTTTTTTCTTAAAATTTTAACAGGAACAGTCTTTTTTGCAGCTTTTTTATTATCTTTGCCAAATCAAACTCAAGCTGCCTATGAAATAACCTATGATTCTTCTTCTTTTGTAGTGGATTCTTTAACTGTTGATATAACATGGCACGCTATAGGTTGGGGACATTGGTTTCCTCCTTATTTTGCGGTTAATGGCGTTATCCAGCAATATAGCTACTCTCCAGGATTTTTTGATCCATGGGGTTATTATTTACAATTTTATCAATTTACAACAGAACTGAAAGAAGGAGAAAATCAATTTTTTATAGAATCAAATAACGGAAATTGCGATAATTGTGGTTGTTCTTGCGATGGAGTTTGGGCAAAAATAACTTTTGCCGACGGCACCAATATTTACACTGATAGTAATTGGAGAGGACAATCATGGTGGGGGGAACAAAATGTGATAGTTTGCAATCAACCTCTATATGAAGTTGAAGGACATAATCACATTTGCAATCGAACTTGTGGCGATTGCTGTGAAACTTTAGTTTTTAAAAATATTACTATTGGCATCGCCCCTCTTGACAACGAACCGCCTTCAGCGAATAACCTCCAGGTCAATCAGCCGGATTATTGCGTAGCCAGCCCTTCAGGAATTTTCTCCTGGACCTTTACTGACCCTGACGAAGGCGACTATCAGTCCGCTTACCGGATTCAAATTGACAATAATCCAGACTTTTCCTCGCCAGAAGACGATTCGGGCAAGCTTATTTCCAGCTCAAGCTCTTATTCCACTCCTTTAGGCAGACTTTCTTACAACAACACTTATCATTGGCGGCTGAAAGTTTGGGATTCAAAAAACGTTGAGTCTGACTGGATTGAAGGACCATCATTCTCCACCCCTCTGCATGCCTATCCTTCAATTGACTTCAGCTGGACACCGCAAGAGCCGACAGTCAACGAACCTGTCCAATTTATTGACGAATCAATGGTTTTTGGCGGAACAAGCAAAAGCTCATGGCTGTGGACTTTCCAAGACGGCGATCAGGCTGAATCTACCCTGCAAAATCCAATTGTTGAATTCTTTTCTACGGAAGAAAACCTGATAACTCTTGAGGTTACTGACTCTGACGGCTATACTTGTCCGGCGGAAAAAACCATCAGCCCTCTTTTGAAACTTCCCGAATGGAAGGAAATTTCTCCTTTTTAGTGTTTATTCTCTTTTCGCCAAGGCAACTGGCTTGAAAAAATAACTTTATTCTGTAAAATGAATATATTGCCGCGGTAGCTCATTGGTAGAGCATTTCTCTGAAAAAGAAAGGGCAGGTGGTTCGATTCCACTCCGCGGCACGCGGGATTAGTATAGTGGTAGTACGCTACCTTGCCAAGGTAGAAGCGCCAGTTCAATCCTGGTATCCCGCTTAATATGGTCTTGACAAAGATTAAGAATAAGCTAATATGGTAAAACCCCTAAAAGGGGTTTTTAAACAAGTAAATGATAATTGAGCCTAAATTCCCTGATTTTTCGGGGAAAAAAAAGAAAATTCTCTCTTTTTTCTGCGCAAGCTTGACAGTTTTAATTGCGTTAATTTTTTTTGTTTCCTTGTCTTTCAACAGCCGGGCTGTTCCTGTTTTGGAAGAAAATCTTTTAGTCAAAGAAAGTTTGCCGATTTTTAACCAAAACACTCTAATTCCGGTTGCTGATCCGGCGCCGGAATCTAAAATTGTCAAAAAAATAACAGTTGTTGTTACTGCTTACTCTTCAACACCCTGGGAAACCCAAGGAGATCCTTTTATAACTGCTGCCGGAACTCAAGTCAGAAGCGGAATTATAGCCAACAATCTATTGTCTTTCGGCACAAAAATCAAAATTCCCGAGCTTTACGGCGAAAAGGTATTCGTGGTGGAAGACAGAATGAACAGCAGAAAAAGCAATTACCATATTGATATTTGGTTTCCTTCTCACGCGGAAGCGTTGAACTTCGGCGCAAAAAAAACCTATATTGAGGTGTTGGAAGGTTAAAGACTTAATAAAAAAACACGCCAGGAAAACTGGCGTGTTTTTATTTGTGCCGAGGGCGGGACTTGCACCCGCACGGAGAAATCTCCAATGGATTTTAAGTCCATCCTGTCTGCTAATTCCAGCACCCCGGCATTTTTTGCTTATATTTCTTCGGCTCTTATCATTGCTTCCGAAAAAGGCAATATTGTTCCGTCAGCCATTGTATGTTCCATGCCCCAAGCCCGTATTTCATTCAAATCTATATTTCCTCTGTCAGCCCAATACCATATGTTAATTTTTAATATGTGCACATTGAGCATTTTTAAAAAGAAGATTATTTTTTTATCTTTGAAATACTTATGGAAACTCGGAATTAAAATGCCTGATTTTACTGCTGCCCGGGCAATATCGCTTATTTTTTTCTTAGACAAAATGCTTAAAACAATTTTTATGGTTCTTATTATATTTCTTATTGTTAATTTTTTATGTTTTCCGACATAATCCCAGCCTATTATCTTTTTTTGTTTTTTATCCTGGTCAATTAATAAAGTAACGTTAAAACTATAAGCTGAATGATAGCAGTCTTTTTTTGAAAAATCTTTGAGAAAAAAGCTTTTTTCTAAGCCTAAGGAATTTGATGCCAGTTCCAGCATTTCAGATGTTGTTAAAGGGTTTATTTCAGAATATTTGCCTACTTTTGCCGCGCCCCTGATTCTGACCTCATAGACAAAATCAAGATTATTCAAAGCAAAATTAAAAATTGGCTTCAATTCTTTTTCGTTCAGTCCCCTGACTAAGGTTGTGGAAATGATAGTCATTATCCCTTCTTTTTTAATATTTTCCAATGCTCTCATTTTTATCTTGAAAAGATCCGCGTTATTAGTCTTCTGATAAACAATATCATTAAAACCGTTTAAAGAAAAATTGATAATGTCCAAACCTGCTTCCTTTAATTTTTTTACATATTCTGAATTCGCAAGTTTAATGCCGTTAGTTAATAAAGAAACATAGAGAAAAGGAAAGCTTTTTTTTATAAATTTAATTATTTCAAATAAATCTTCTCTTAAAGTCGGCTCGCCTCCGGAAAGAGAAACAACCAAATGCTGTTTTTTTGACAATATTTTTCTTAATTCTTCTTTTATTTCATCTGTCGGGCGATCAGGTAAATTTCTATTCGGAACAAAGCAAAAATTACAATTAAGGTTGCACCTGTGGGTTATCGGCGCAACTATTGTTGGCAAAGGGCACTTTTCTTCTTTGTCATTCATCGTTTTTTTGTAAAATTCAATATTCTTTTCCACAAAGCACTCAAATTTGCCGTGCCGGACGCATTCCTTAAATAGCCAAACCCCGTCTTCTTTTTCAAAAACAGAAGCGTCTATTTCTTTCAAGCATTCAGGACATCTGCTTTTTGTTTTTTTTATCAGCTTCATTTTTAAATTTTTACAGATTAATTAGCTTATAATTGTTGTCAATTTCTCCGTATTTTAAAGCGGAATTTATCTGCAGATACGGGTCCTTATGATTTGCTTCTTTGAATACATTCCTGCCGTTTAATTCTATTATTGAATCAACGCTTGCTTTGTCAATAGGAACAGGGTTGCCGGCGAAAAAAAGTCCTGCGTCTTCAGATATCAATCCTGAAGATGTTGGCAAACAATCGCATTCTTTGGCAATATTAATTGCAAAATTAACAAAAAATGTTCTTTGAGGAAGATTTCTAAAAACCGTAATAGCGGTTTGGGCCAATAAATCGTCAAAAAACGCTTTTTCCGGAGCCAAACATCCGTAAGGGCATTCTATTTGGCAGATTGAACATCCCATGCATTTTTTTAAATCAATCTCAAGCCTGCCTTTTGATATATCAATTGCTTTTGCCGGACAAAGGTCAACGCATTTGCCGCAATTTTGGCATTTGCCGATAATTTTCGGCTTGCTTAAAAAATGCTGGGTGATTTTAGTTCTCAACGAAACCATACCCATTGCCAAATTTTTAATCGCGCCGCCGAATCCGCAGCAAATATGGCCTTTGACGTGCGAAATAACTAAAACATTTTCCGCTTCAATAAAATCTCGGCAAATTTCCACATCAACGTTTTTTGACTTTATTTTTTTTCCGAAACGGTCTGAAATAATCGAAGGAGCCAATTTCGGGAAGCCTTTCATTTTTATAGTTTTTTCATATCTTCTTTTCGATAAAAAACTAATGGGCTTTAAAGGTACCAAGTTGCTTAAAAATAATTTGCTGAAGGATCTTGAAATTATTTTTCTGTATCTTGAGGTTTTTTTCTTAGAAATGCGATGATAGGCAACCGGAGCAACAGGAGTATCAATTAAAATCGGTTTCAAGCCCAAGCTTTCCGCAGCTTTGATTATTGGCTTTATATCGTTTGTTTTTAAGGCGAACTTATTATCCCTTGAACCAAAACTCATTTTAATCAAAAGTGGCTTATTCGCGATATAAATTTTTTTAAATAGATTCTGGCAAACTGAAAAAAGCTTTTCTCGGTTTTTTAAAAAATAAACATCTTCCATTAGGGCGCAAAGCGGAAATTAAAAACCAGAGGCCTGGGGGAGAATCGAACTCCCGTATAGCTCTTTTGCAGAGAGCTCCCTTACCACTTGGGTACCAGGCCGCAGCAATAAACATCTTATCTTATTTTTTCCTTTTTTTCAATCGTTCCAAAATTTCCTCAATCCTGCCGGCTTCGGCCGTTTCTTTTTCTTTTAAAAAAATTATTCTGGGAACCGGTCTCATTTTTAATCTCTTATTCAATAATTGCTGAAGATGCCAAACTTGGCTGTTCAGCGAATTAAGCGCCGTTTCCTGTTTTTCTTCAGGCAAAACGCTGATATAGGCCCTGCTTTCACTCAAATTTGGCGCTGTTTCCACCCTGGTCAAAGTTGTTAAAACGCCAGGCAAGAATTCAACTTCTCTTGAAATAATCCTGGATAATTCTTTTTTAATTAATTTATTAACTTTTTGAATACGCTCCGGCACAAATTTAGCTTAAGTTAAAAGGTTAGAGAGTGAAATTAAAATTTTGATTTTATACTTTCCGCATTTACAACTGGCCTTTTATTTTTTCTTCGGTATAGAACAAAAGAATATCTCCTTCCTCAACAACAGCATTTCCTTCAAAAAGAACTCCGCATTCTTCTCCTTTTTGGATTTCGTTTGCCTCTTTTTTGTTTCTCTGCAAACCGACCATTTTTCCCTGTCCGATTTTTTCTTCACCTCTGAAAACTTCAACTAAAGCTCCTTTTTTAACAACGCCTTCCGCCACTCTTCCGCCGATAATTTGGCGGTTTTTTTCGGTTAAAAATTTGGCCAAAACTTTTAACTTGCCCAACTCTGTTCTTATTTCTTCCGGCTCAAGTATTTTTTCCATCAATCTGCGCGTTTCTTCCACTAAATCGTAAATGACTTCAAAGGTTTTTATTTTAATATTTTCTCTTTCTGCCATTTTCTTGGCAATAGCGCCTATTTTCACTCTAAAACCTAAAATTATTGCTCGGCTGGCAGCAGCCAATTTAACATCAGACTCGTTTATGTTGCCTGCTTTTGATTTTAAGATTTTTAAGATAACTTTTTCTTGAGGTAGAGACTTTAAAGTTCCCTCTATGGCTTCTATAGAGCCCAAAACATCAGTTTTTAAAATTAGATTCAAAACATTCGGCCTCTCGTCATTTTCCAACGTTTCCTGAGTTTCTTTTTTTTCTTCTTGGGGAGAAATAAAAGAAGTTTTTTTTGCTTCTTCTCTTAAATAATTTTCAATGTTTGCCAAATCGGGAAAAACTTTAAAATTTTCACCCACTTTCGGCGCTTCATTAAAACCGAAAATAATAACCGGATCGGAAGGAAAAGCTTCTTTGACTGAAATTTTTTTAAAATTTTCTATATTTTTTATTTTGGCAAAAGAAGAACCCGCAGCGACTAAATCTCCGATTTTTAGGCAGCCGTCCGTCAAAAGCAAAGTAGCAGTAGGCCCTCTTAAATTATCCAAATATGACTCAATAACCACGCCTTCCGCAGATTTTTGCGGATCGCTTTTCAATTCCTCCATTTCTGCCACCAATAAGATTAAATCTAAAAGCTCGGGAATGCCCTTTTTTGTTTTGGCTGAAATTTCAACAGAAGGAATTTTGCCACCCAATGATTCAACGGCAAAATCCTCTTTCTGCAGTTCTCTTTTTACTTTTTCAGGATTAGCTTCAGGCTTGTCAATTTTATTCAAAGCTATTATTGCCGGAATTTTTACTTCTTTTATATGGGCAATCGCTTCTTTGGTTTGGGGCTTTACTCCTTCTGCCGCATCAATAACTAAAATAGCTATATCAGCCACTTTCGCGCCCCGAGAACGCATTTGTGAAAAAGCTTCATGCCCGGGAGTATCAAGAAAAGTGATCTTTTTGCCTTTTTCTTCAACTTGATAAGCGCCGATATGCTGGGTAATGCCGCCTGATTCCCTGGCAGTAATCTTAAAATCTCTGATAGCTTCCAGCAAAGAGCTCTTGCCATGGTCAATATGACCCAGAACCACCACGATCGGCGGCCTGGTTGTTTTTTGTTTTTTTGTCTCCATGTTTTTTGGCTAATTCAATGGCTTTTGTTTCCTCCCGGGAAAGAGCATATTCGGAATTTCCCCGTCTTATCGGTTTTCCGTAAACCCTATTTCCGTCCCTGGAGTAAAAGCTGGTAACAATCAAACCGTTGTCTTTTCCATCAAGCAAAGCAATGGAAAAGCTCTGATTTCCGCCTGCTTCGGAAAAAGGATTAAACCTTACCATGCCGACTTTTTGAACCGAAAACTGATGTTCTTTTTTCAGGCTTTCAAATTCCAGAGAAAGTTTTTCAAAGCCATCCTCCAAGTCCTTAAATTGCTTTAAAACTTGTTTTAAATTTTTCGGTTGCTTATTTTTTTTTCTGAAAAAGTTTAACATAGGCGGAGGGTGCAGGATTTGAACCTGCAAGGGAATAATCCCACGGCGTTTCGAATGCCGCGCAATAGCCGTTCTGCCAACCCTCCTTTGGGTGGACCCGATGGGATTTGAACCCACAACCTCCTCAATGCCATTGAGGCGCGCTGGCCAATTGCGCCACGGGCCCGTTTCCGCTTATGCCCTCGAGAGGAATCGAACCTCTATCAGAAGCTTAGGAGTCTTCTGTTCTGTCCATTGAACTACGAGGGCTTTTAAAATAAAAAGAAAAGGCAATCATTTTTCGCTTATTAAGATTATCATAATTTTTTGTTGCTGGCAATTGTTTTTTATGATAAAATAAGCAAAACAATTATGGAAAAATCTCCTATTGTCCAAATTGCCAAAAAAGCTTGTCCGGCAGTAATTACTGTTGTCATTTCCCGCGATCTGCCCAAAGTAGAGGGATTTTATTTTTTTCCTTACGGAGAACAGCAATTCGTTGTGCCTAAAATGAAAAGCGGCAAAAAAGAAAAAACGAAAATCGGAGGAGGCTCCGGATTCATTATTTCTCCTGACGGCTACATTATAACTTCCAGCCATGTTGTGGCTGAAAAAAACGCGGATTACGCCGTAATTTACGAACCCAACAAAACTTATCCCGCTAAGGTGATTTCCAGAGATCCAATCAACGACGTGGCTATTTTGAAAATCTCGGTTAAAAACTTTCCCTATCTGGAATTAGGCGATTCGGATAAGATTGAACTGGGCGAGACCGTAATTGCCATTGGCAACGCGCTTGGCGAATTTCACGATACGGTCAGCACCGGCGTGGTTTCAGGATTGTCGCGCTATATCAATGCCTTTTCCGGACTGTCAAAACATGCGGAAATGCTTAGAGGGCTGATTCAGACCGATGCCGCCATCAATCCGGGTAATTCAGGAGGGCCATTAGTCAATATGGAAGGCCAAGCAATCGGCATAAACACCGCCATGGTAATGGGTGCGCAGAATATCGGCTTTGCCATTCCTGTTAATTATGCCAAAAGAGATATGGAAGAAATTAAAAAATACGGAAAAATAAAAAGGCCGTTTCTGGGAGTAAAATACATTATTTTGAACAAAGAAATAAGCCAAAAAGACAAATTACCGATTAGTTACGGAGCTTTGATAGTTAGAGAAGCTTTGGGAGAATCAGCCATAATCCCGGGAGGAGCGGCAGAAAAAGCAGGCTTAAAAGAGTTTGATATAATTTTGGAATGCCGCGGAGAAAAAATAACTGAAGAAAATTCTCTTTCGCACATTCTTCAAGGATGCGAAATTAACGAAGAAATTCCTTTAAAAGTTCTCCGAGCTCGCAAAGAGATAAACTTAAAGGCAAAGCTTGAAGAAAAAAAATAACAGCGAATACAGTAGATAATAGGGGGCATCTTGTGCTTCCTCGGAGGAAGCACAAGCCTACAGCGAAAGAGTCAAAGAGAACTTATCTTCTTTGCTGAAGTACAAAGTGCCCCATAAATCTCTTGGGCGGTTGACGGGATTTGAACCCGCAAATCTCCGCGGCCACAGCGCGGCGCTTTAACCAATTAAGCTACAACCGCCATAATATGTGCCCTCGAGAGGAATCGAACCCCTATCTAGGCCTTAGAAGGGCCCTATTCTATCCGTTGAACTACGAGGGCAAATATTTTAATAAAATATTTGCACGAAGTATAAAAAGAGAATTTATTCTCTTTGCCTACAAGGGCAAATATTTTAATAAAATATTTGCACGAAGTATAAAAAGAGAATTTATTCTCTTTGCCTACAAGGGCGATTTTGTATTTTTAGTTTATCTCAAATTTAATTTTTGGTCAATTTACTTAAAAACATTATTAACATTATTTTTTGAGGCACTTTGTGCTTCCTCCGAGACCCGAGCGATAGCGAAGGGATCAAAGAGAACTTCGTTCTCTTTTCTAACTTCATCCCGTAAACGGGATTCGTTTGAAAAAGAAGATTCATCTTCTTTGCCGAAGCACAAAGTGCCCAGTTTCATTGAAAATTAAAGGAGAATTAGTATAATATTAGTTGTATCGGGGTATAGTGTAACGGCAGCACGAGTCCTTTGGGAGGATTTAGTCCCAGTTCAAATCTGGGTACCCCGAAATGCGGGTGTCGTATAATGGCTATTATATTTCCCTTCCAAGGAAATGATGTGGGTTCGATTCCCATCACCCGCTCCATAACCATACAGGCATCAGTTTTAGAATTTTTTCAATGGGCGGCTATTGAAGCCGCCCATTGAATTTGTGGCTCGCCGCGCAGAGCACAGCTTGCCAAACAGCCAAACAGAGGTTCGAACCAAAGATTTCTTTGGCGGCACCCTTTTTCTCTAAAAAATTACTATCTCTTGCGATTTTTACAAGGTTTTGTACGTAATCTATCCATTTTATCATCGGTTCGAGCCAATCATTCTGCTTTTGTCCAATTCTTATAATTTCCTCCTTCAGCGACTTCTTTCCCAAAAGAAGTTTTGTTTTTTCTTGGCGATAAATTTCTCTTCCAATATCCTGCTCCAAATAGCCGTCCAAAAGTCGCTGGAGTTTTATATTGATTGCTTTTATCTTTTCTCTGTTTTCCTGAACAAAAACAGAAACGGATTGGACGGATTGTTTCTTATCTTTTTCTGCCATTCCCAAAAGTTTTTCCGCTTAATTTGAACGCAAAGAAAATTTTTGAAGCAGAGAAGAAATTTGTTTGTCCAGTTCCTCTTAACAAATACAAGGTTCGGATTTGGTAATATGAACGCTCTTAAATTAAAAAAGCGCAAGATTTATTCTTGGCGCTTTTTTGTGTTTATCTTTTTATTATCGAGCGTGTTCAACCACTCTTAACTCTCTTATCACGCTGACTTTTATCTCTCCGGGATATCTCAATTCTTCCTGAATTTGTTTGGCAATCTCCTTGGCTAAATTTCTGGCTCCCAAGTCGTCAATCTCTTCCGGCCTGACAAAAACTCTGATTTCCCGGCCGGCTTGCAAAGCCCAGGCCTTTTCTACTCCGGGAAAAGCTAAAGCGATTTTTTCCAATTCTCCAAGCCTCTTCAAGTAATTTTCCAAAGTATCTTTTCTCGCGCCCGGCCTGGCTCCAGATATCTGGTCAGCCACCTGGACAATTATTGAAGCAAGGCCTGAATAAGGATATTCCTCATGATGAGATTTCATAGCATCAATCACTTCTTTTTCAACTTTGAATTTTTCCAGAATCTTAATGCCTATGTCAACGTGCGAACCTTCAATTTGATGGTCAACCGATTTACCAATATCATGCAAAAGCCCTGCTTTCTTGCAAATTGAAACATCTGTTCCGATTTCAGCAGCCAACGCGCCGGCCAAATGGCTTACCTCTATTGAGTGCAGCAAAGCATTCTGCCCGTAACTTGTTCTGAATTTCAACCTGCCCAGCAATTGGATTATTTTTGGGTCAAGACCGATAATTCCGGTGTCGTAAACAGCCGTCTCTCCCGCTTCTTTTATCTGCTTGGCGATTTCATCTTCCGCTTTTTGCACCTGATCTTCAATTCTGGCAGGCTGAATTCTGCCATCTTGTATTAGCTTCTCAAGCGCTGTTTTGGCAATCTGCCGGCGAACCGGGTCAAAGCCGGAAATAACCACCGCTTCGGGAGTTTCATCAACAATAATTTCAACTCCAGTCAGTTTTTCCAATGTTCTGATATTTCTTCCTTCTTTGCCGATTATCCTTCCTTTTATATCTTCTGAAGGCAACACCAAAGAAGTGGTAGTAATATCCTGCGCCTGGTTTAAAGCGCATTTTTGAATGGCAATGGCCAATAATTCCTTTGCCTTTTCTTCATATTTTTCCCAGCCTTCTTTTTCTATTTTTCTTGCCCTTTCCATTATTTCTTGCTGGTACTCTTTTTCCAAATTTGAAATTAATTCTTTTTTTGCTTCTTCTTTTGAAATTTTGGCTGTCCTTTCCAAATTTTCTATTGCTTCTTGCCTTAGTTTTTCCAAGCTTTCTTTTACTTGCTTCAATTTCTCTACCTTGCTTTCAAAATCTTTTTGATTTCTTTCAAAAACAGAAAGTTTCTGGTCTAAAATATTTTCTCTTTTTAACAAAAAACGCTCGGTTTTTAAAACCTCCTGCCTTCTTTGATCTGTTTCATTTTGAGTTTCTTCTAAAATCTGCTGAGCCTTTTGCCTGGCCTCAGACAAAACAGTTTCAGCGTCTTGTTTCGCTTTGAGAACTTTTTTCTGAAGCTTGGCTTCCAAAGAGCCGACTTGCTTCTTGGCTATTGACTGCCTGGCATAATAGCCCAAAACAGCCCCTGTTGATACGATAAATACGCCTGCAAAAAGTAGGATAAATGGATTCATAATTTAATTTTAGAAATTGGAATTTCATCTTTTTTACTCCAAATTTCAAGGTTAAAATTAATTGTGTTTTTAATTTTAGCAAAATTCTTAAAAAAAGCAAGGGCTGAAAAAAATATGAAAACTTATTATATTTATGTTAAAATGAAAACCAATTATGGGTTTTAAAAAAGAATTAGAATTCCACCAGAACAAAATCAACCGGGAATTAAGAAGGTTTTTTAAAAAAATATACTTTATAAAAAAGGGGAATATTTTATTGGATAAAGAAATCAATTCTTTGGAAAAATTCTGCCTTTACCGAGGCAAAAGATTAAGGCCGATTTTGGCAATCAAAGCTTTTCAGCTTTTTTCCGAAAAAAGGGCAAAAACAACCTATCCGGCAATTATTCCTTTGGAACTTTACCATAATTATACCCTTATCCACGACGACATTTATGACGAAGACGCAATCAGGAGAGGAAAGCCGGCCTTTCACTATCTGTTTGAAGAATGGTTTAAAAAAAGATACAAAAATCTTTCTTATTTTGGAAAAATCTACAAAAACAGCGATTCAAGGTTCGGCGCAGTCTCAGGTTTTATCGGAGGCAAAATTCTAAGAGCCTTGGTTGATTCAGCCGTATTTCAGTTAAAAATAAGCGAAAAA
>CAZLAP010000032.1:0-13328 GCA_964557715.1 uncultured Candidatus Saccharibacteria bacterium | reverse complement strand
TCGGTTGAAGACATTTTCTTTTCCTTTGAAAGAACATTCAATTTGCCGTCAATCCTTAAGCTCGGCTGGCGGTTAAAAGATAAATGGAGGTCTGAAGCGCCCTCTTTTATGGTTAATTCAAGCAATTCTTCTAAATAGGTCTGATTAATATTCATAATTGTGGCAATTCCTTAAATGTTATCCTCTTCGCTCACCCTAAAGACTTCTTCAACCGGAATAATGCCGTTTAAAACTTTTAAAATACCGTCCTGTTTTAAAGTAATCATGTTCTGTTTTTCCGCCTCTCTTTTAATTGCGGCTTCCGAAGGCTCCTTTAAAATAATTTCAGAAAGAGATTCTGTCATTTTTAAAATTTCAAACACTCCAATTCGGTCGGAAAATCCCGTTTCTTTGCATTTTGGACAGCCGTCTCCTTTTGTAAAAACACTTAAAGGTTTTTCTATTTTGAGAGAATCGCGGATCGCTGGAGGCATTTTTTCAATTTCTTTTAAAATATAATCCTGAATTTGCGGCGAAGGGGTTATTTTTTTCTTGCAATTGTCGCATAATTTTCTGGTCAATCTCTGGGCAATAGCAAGCTGGAGAGTGGGCGATATCAGATAAGGCTTAATACCCATATCAATAAGCCTTGGTATTACGCCTACGGCATTATTCGTATGCAAAGTTGACAAAACAAGATGGCCGGTCAAAGCGGCGTGAACAACCAAATTGGCTGTTTCTTCATCCCTAACCTCTCCAACCATTATAATATCGGGGTCTTGCCTTAAAATATGACGCAATCCTGAAGCAAAAGTATAGCCGATTGTCGGCTTAACCTGGGACTGGTTAATTCCTTCCATAAAATATTCTACCGGGTCTTCCAGAGTTACTATGTTTACGCCTTCTTTATTCAATAGCTGCAAAATAGCGTAAAGCGTAGTGGTTTTTCCCGAGCCTGTCGGGCCTGTTGATAAAATTAAGCCGTACGGCTTTGCAATGCCTTCTTCCACTGTTGCCAAATTTCCGCTTTCAATTCCCAACTCTTTAAACTCTTTTACTCCTGTTGTCGGATCCAAAACCCTAATCACCACTTTTTCGCCTAAAGCGGTCGGGAAAGTGGAAACGCGGAAATCAATGAATTTATCGTAAAGTTTGGCGGAAAATCTGCCATCCTGAGGAATTCTTGCTTCGTCAATTCTCAAGTGAGAAATAATTTTGATTCTGGCAACAACCGCTGGATGAACTTTCGCCGGTAAAAATATTGATGAATGCAAAGAGCCTAAAAATCTAAATCTTACTCTTAATTTTGACCTGGTCGGCTCAATGTGAATGTCCGAAGCGCCGCCGTCTACCGCATGCCTTAAAATAACGGCGACGATCTTGGTAATCGGCGCCTCTTCTGCCATTCTTTTAAATTCTGCTTCTGTCGGCGGGCCCATTTCAACGCTCGGCTCCTCTTTCAATTCCGTTTCCAGCTCTTCTAAGGCCATACCTACTTCTTTTTTTAAAGTTCTGTATTGTTTTAAAAGTTCCTTGAAAAGCGTTGGCGTTATTAAAAAAACTTTGTAGTTGAAATTTTCCTGGCTGGCAAGAAATTTTAACGCCTCTTGCGCTTTCAAATCTTCGGGGTAAACCATTCCTATTTCTAAAAACTTTCCTTCTTTTTGAATGGGAATCATCTGATAATATTTAGCGGTTTCTTCCGGAATCAATTCCAAATTCTTCAAGAGAACCTTGTCCGCAGATATTTCTTTCAAAGGTATTTTTAAATTTTCGCTTTTAATCTGGAATAAAACGTCTTCGGGAGCAATTTTCTTTTTTAAAATTATTTCTTCTTCCTTTTCACTGGACTCCCTAATTTCCTGCTCTAATGATTCAACCTCTTTTTTGTTTTTTATTACACCTTTTTGAAAAAGCTGTTTGGCTAATGACATACACAAAATATATTAATAAGGCAAAAACGGATTTTCTCTGCCGATTCTGACTTCAACGGAATCATCGCCTTCTTCCGGAATAATTTCCTTAAGCGGTTCAATTGCAACAAAAGGCTGAAATCTTTTTATTTTTTCAAAAGCTTCAAAATTAATTTTTATTTCCTTTATCGGCAAGTCAATCTGCTCCAGAACATAAAAATCTTCTTTTTTGAAAAAAGCCTGCCAAAGAACAATAACAATAATTACAATCAAAACAATGGAAATTATCGCTAATTTCTGCTGTCTTTTTTCTTTTTTGATAAAATCAACCTCCATATTGTTTAATGGGAATATGTTTTAAGCTTTAAGTTAAAAGTGAACGATTCTTCTTCTTTTTCCGGCTTGGAAAAAGAAATATTTTCCACTTCAATCAATCTTGAAGATTTTTCAAAAACGGAAAGGAAATTCTTGAGCGAATCATAAGAGCCGGCAACTTCTATGCTGAAAACCGTTTCCTGAATCCGCGGAAAGCCTTTGAAAGGGATTACGGTAAAAGGAGCTATCTTCTGAAAAATCAATCCCGATTCAGAAGAAACATTTTGCAAATAGTTGAATAAAGAAGAAAGGGAAGGATAGTCGGGCAAAGCAGAATCAATTTTGGAAAGTTCTTCTTTGTTTTTAGCCAATTCAGTTTTAAGCTGGCCGAGCCTCAATAGATAATTTTCTCTGTTTTGAATTTCTTGTTTTTTTTCTTCTTTTTTCTCCCAAGCAATCTGAAGTTCCTGGAACTTAGGCAATAAAAAGATGCCTGCAATAATCAAAGTTGCGATAAAACAGCCGATAGCAATAAACAATAAAGAATTATTTGTTGAATTATTTTGAAATCCAGTTTTGTCCATTATTCGTTTTATTTAATCTTTAAAAAATCTCGGTTAAAGAAAAGAGATATTTCAAAATCAATTTTTCCTTCTTTGGTTATTGAAGTTTTATTTAAATTAACTTTGCTTATTCCCGCCTCACTCCTTAAAATGATAATTTGCTGTCCCAAGGCTTCAAAGTTTTCCGTTTCGCCGGATATTTTCAATTCATTTTGCGCCGAATTAAAATCAAATTTTGTAAACCAAACTTTAGGATGAGCTGTTTCTTGAATTACTTCAAAAATCCCTGAAATCTCCAAATGCTGTTCAACTAAAAAGGAAAAATCTTCAATTTTATTTTTGTAATTCAAAACTTCTTTTTCAAGGGAAATTTTTTCCGCCGACATTAAATCGTTATGAGCCAACTCTAATTTTGCTATCTCTTCGCTCGCCTTTTTCAAGGAGGAACTTACCCAAAAATATAAAACCAGAGAAAGAATCAAAAGAAAAACCGCTAAAAAGAGTAAAGCTTTTAATCCTCCGGTTTTTTTTGTTTCTTCTTTTGGAACAATTCCAAACATATATATTATATCAATTATATATAAGTATTAAATTATCTTCAACCCTTGTCAATATTCAAATCCTCTCAAGGCCGAACCGACAGCTATGGCAAAACCAGGACCCATCTCCGCTAATGTTTTATCCAAAATTGGCGGATAAGCAATGCCTGAAAAAGGATTGCCTTTTTCCACCTCTTTGCCCAATGAATCTTTGAAGTATTCATCCAACCCGGGAAGCAGAGACGCGCTGCCGGTAATTATAATCTTTTCAATGTTTTTTCTTTCCTGATGATAAAAATTTCTTAAAATTTCTTTAATCTTCCTTAAAGCCGCATCAAGTAAAGGAGTTAATATTTCTCTAACCAATAGGCCGCCTTCTTCTCCTGTATTGTTTTTAATGCCGCATTGTTTTTTTAATGTTTCTGCTTCATTAAAATCTATGCCTAAGCCTTCAGCAAGAGTTGAAGTGAAAACGTCTCCTGCCATATCCAAGCTGTGGGATATTTTTAAAATTTTATCGTCAACAATGCTACAAACCGTGCTTCTGGCTCCAACATCTATTAAGGCCACGGGCCCCTTTTCGCTTTCTTTCAGCAATGATCTGGAAAGACTAAAAGCTTCCGCTTCCAAAGAAAGCAAATCCAAATGAGAACTTTTTGCTATTTCGCTGTATTGCCTGACGATTTCATTCGGCACAGCCACTAAAAGAATTTTAATGTTTTTGCCCGAAGACTCGCCCTCAATCATTTGCCAGTCAAGCGTCACTTCTTCAACAGGAAGAGGAATGTAGCGTTTAGCCTCATATTTAATAGCTTGCGACAGCTCTTCTTTGGGCATTGAAGGAAGCTCTAAATTGGTAAAAAAAGTAAGAAAATCAGGGATGGAAAACACCACCTGTTTTGATTTAATATCCGCTTCTTTTATTATTGCCTTTATTGCCTCTCCGGCATCCTGGCCAAATGGTAAAGCAGCGTTTTTTTCCGGCGAACCGGACCAAGAAATTTGCCCGTAATTTTCAAGTTTTTTTTGCCGGCCAGTCCCATAAACTTCCACAACTTTAACCTGGGAAGTTCCAATATCTATACCCAAGCATTTTTTAGGCAAAACTTTTTTAATGAAATTCCACATAAGCGTATTTTTTTATTATACTATATTGTCAAAAAAACAACCCTGTGGATAAAAAATCTTTTACTCTTTAAACAAGGCTCTGAAACCAGCGGTATTTGCCCAAAAGTTATTAGGATTATGAAGTAAATACTTTTTAATTTCTTTTCTTTGCGTTATTAATTTATCACCACCATCTTTATCGCTTAAGAGAATACTAGAATAACTACCATCTAAAAATGCGATGTAAGAGATATTTTTATTATGTTCTCGCAAACTAATAATTTCAATCAGTTCGGCAATTTGTTTATCCTGTCCGCCGCCGGAAGTATTTAGATGTTTGGCTTCGCATAGAAATATTCTCCCATTCGTTTTAATAATCAAATCTAATTTTTTATTCTGTTTTTTAGTGGCCAATCTAATGCTTAAATTTTTACGGACATTTTTTACACTAAAAATCTTTGAAAATTTTTTGAAAGTCCTTCGTGCACCGCTCTGTCTCAAGCCTTAGCCAGAAACACTCTCAATGCGCGAATACTAGGTTCGGCAGAGGAAAGCCGTAACCTTCCGCGTATTCACCTACTGCCGTTATTATTGTATCACAAAATTATAAATCCCCCAAAGAAGTATAGTGTCTTTTTGGGGGATTTACGTTTTCGAACGAAGTTCAAAGTACTAGATACTTGCGAGGACCGCCGAAGGGCTGCGGACGCCCCAGCCGTACTCAAGCCAGTGGTAGTCCCAGCGCCACCGACCATCGTCCCAGTCGAGATACAAGACACAGCGAGGGCCGTGCGGGTAGCGAAGAATGGTGCCATCGAAGACGATGTAACGGATTCCGTTAATCTTTTCTTTCCAACTCTCTGGGATCAACTTCTGATCTTCCCAAAGAGTTTGGAAAACCTTGGCGTCCAGACGAACATGCCCCGCCTTCTTCAGCCGCCTCAGCCTCTTCTCGCCTCTGATCAGGGTTTCGTTCTTCTTGAGCATGTGTTCGAGTTGGATCTTGGCAAGGTCTACTTGGTCCAGGGCGAGCGAACGCTCGTCCTGTTCATCAACCGTCCAGCCCAAGCCCAGCAGATTTACCGGGTCAAAGGGTTTGGTACGGTCGATAGTAACGATACGCGACTCGCCAATGGCGCGCATGCCGTTATAAAACCATTCCCGTTCCTCCCGGGTCAGCTTGTTGAACCACTCCAATTGGTCCAAGGTGACCTGTCCGTTGCGTATCTTCTGTAACAGGTCGATTTGTAGATCAGCCAGTTTGGCCGCATCTGCGCCGATGATAGTGTCCATCGTTTTCCTCCTTCTGCTAGCGAACTGCTTAAGCAGTCATAGCCAGAAAACACCGAAGAACATCAGTATCTTTTGGCTACGACTGCCTTTTCGCAAGTATTTTTATACTAAAAAAGAACAGTTTAGTATTATATTAATATTATACACCCAGATATTAAATTTGTCAATAGTTAGTAATGGTTCCCTTTAAAAAATTTCGCCGCCCCCTTTCTTTGGATATTTTTGACGGTCTTTGGCTGTCCTGTCAAGCACAGACTTTCGCTGGCTCGCCGCAGGCGAGCCAGCGTCAGACATCTTCCGGATTTTCCTGAAATTAGTTCGGATTTTAACTAAAAGATACCGCCAATTTTCAGAATTAGGATTTTGGGCGATTGTCGCCTCGCCCCGCCTTTGGCGGGGCGAGGCGGAAAACTCGTCGTGTATAAATTGGCGGCGGGAGTAGGATTCGAACCTACGGTACCTTTTGGGTACACCTGTTTTCAAGACAGGCCTATTAAACCGCTCTAGCATCCCGCCAAAGTCTTTATCTGATTTAACTTAGCTTATCATGTTTTATCTGGTTTCGCTACTTTTTGTAATAATAAAAATTATCAAGGGTTGACAAAATTTAATTGTTTATGTTATTATTTATAACAGAAATTTAAAATAAAAAAACAAAAAAAGGAAAGAGAGGAAGTGAAAGTGAAAAAACAAAAAATAACATTTAGTAAATGGGTGAACGGAAGATTGTTCCGAAGAACCTATATAATTGCCGATTCGGAAGAAATAGAAAAAATAAAAATCAGGGAGACGGGAAAAGGATTTAAAATGACTAGCAGGAATTATTTGGAAAAAGAAAAAAAATATTTTTAAAGCAAAAACCCAGCGGCAAGATTTGGGAAATAACCAAATTTTACCGCTGGGTTTGTTTTTTTATCTTCTCCTTTTTAAAAATTTCCTCTCGGTCTTTCAGGTCTTGCCGATAAAAAATTGTCTTGGCGGAGGAGGTGGGATTCGAACCCACGGACGGCTTTTAAACCGTCGGAGATTAGCAATCTCCTGCAATAGCCACTATGCGACTCCTCCAAACATTTAAATTTTACGTTATTCAGCCTGATTCGTCAACCAATCAGATTGATTTTTAAGTTAAAAAAGTTATAATTACAAAGAGTCGGCGCCCGTAGTTCAACGGATAGAACATCTGATTGCGGATCAGAAGGTTAGAGGTTCGATTCCTCTCGGGCGCACATGAATTTATCTAACTCAATAGAAAAAATTCCCAGAATCGGACCCCAATATCAAAAAAGATTAAAAAAATTGGGCATTGAAACAATTGAACAGCTTATTTTCCATTTTCCTCACCGTTATGAGGATTTTTCTAATTTTATTTCAATTGCTGAAACTGCCAAAGAAATCGGAAAAACAATCTGCCTACAGGGAAAAATTGCCAGCATTAAAAACGTAAGAATATTCAGAAGAAGGATGACTATTACCGAAGCGCAAGTGGAAGATTCAACAGGAAAAATCAAAGTAACCTGGTTTAACCAGCCTTATCTTATTAACACCCTGAAACCGGGCGATTTTGTTTTTTTAGCAGGCAAAATGACTTCAAAAAACAGCAGAAAATACCTTTCCAGCCCGGCTTATGAAAAAATCCCGGATTTCTTTGCCAAGTTCCCGGCAAATGGAAAAAAATACGACTCCTTGCACACTGGAAGAGTAATTCCCGTTTATCCCGAAACCGAAGGCCTGTCTTCAAGATGGCTGAGATTTATTATCAAACCTGTTTTAGCAAAAATAAAAAATAAAATTCCGGAAACTCTGCCGGAAACAATAAAAAAAGAAAACTATCTTTTAAAAATAGAGGAAGCAATCTGGCAAATTCATTTTCCGGATTCTCTAAAAAAAGCGGAAACAGCCAAAAAGAGGTTTGTTTTTGAAGAGCTTTTCTTTTTGTCGCTGAACATTCTTTCCGAAAAAAACAAATTGGCTGGAGAAAAAACAATCACTGTTCCAATTAATCTTGATTTAATCAAAAATTTCGTCAAGAGCTTGCCTTTTGAGCTGACCGCTGACCAGAAAAAATCCGCCTGGCAAATTTTGAAAGATATGGAAAAAACAAAACCAATGAACCGGCTGCTCAACGGCGACGTAGGTTCGGGAAAAACGATAGTGGCTGCCATTGCCGTTCTCAACGCAATAAAAGCGGATTTTCAAACGGCTTTTATGGCGCCAACGGAAATTCTGGCAAAACAGCATTTTAAAACCATTAACAGTTTATTTAAAAAACTCAAAATAAAAATCGGCTTAATAACGGGTAAAGAAAATTTTATCGGAACAAAAAAAATCAAAAGAAAAGAACTGATTGAAAAAATAAAAAGGGGAGGGATTGATTTATTGGTCGGCACCCATGCTTTAATTCAGGAGAAAGTTGAATTCAAAAAGCTCGGTTTGGCGGTTATTGACGAACAGCACCGCTTTGGCATAGAGCAAAGAGCCAAGCTTTGCCGCAAACAAAAATTCTTGCCTCACTTGCTTTCAATGTCAGCCACTCCTATCCCCAGAACCTTGGCGCTGACCGTCTACGGAGATCTGGACTTGTCTTTGATAAAAGAAATGCCAAAAGGAAGAAAAAAAATAATCACAAAAATAATTCCTCCTGAAAAAAGACAAGAAGCTTATAAATTTATCAGACAAAAAGTAAAAACAGGCAGGCAGGTTTTTGTAATTTGCCCGAGAATTGAACCTTCTTCAGTTAAAAATGCAGAAGGACGAGTATTTCTGCTTAATGAAAAAACTGCTTCTTGGGCAGAAGTGAAAGCGGTAAAAGAAGAATATGAAAAGCTTTCAAAAGACATTTTCCCTGATTTGAAAATCGGAATGCTTCACGGGAAAATGAAATCCGAAGAAAAAGAAAAAATCCTTAAAAATTTTAAAAGCAAAAAAATAAACATTCTTGTTTCAACCTCGGTCATAGAAGTGGGCATTGATTTCCCGAACGCAGCCATAATGCTTATTGAAGGCGCTGATAAATTCGGCCTGGCCCAGCTTCATCAATTCAGGGGAAGAGTAGGCAGAGGCAAACACCAATCATACTGTTTTTTATTTTCAGAATTTTCAAGCAATCCGCGCTTAAGAGCAATGACAATTTCCCAAGACGGTTTTGAGCTGGCTGAAAAAGACTTAAAATTGAGAGGGCCCGGGGACTTAGTCGGACAAAGGCAATGGGGCCTGCCCGATTTGGTTATGTCCTCTTTGGAAAATGTTGAATTAATTGAAAAAACCAGAGCAGCTGCCAAAAAAATACTGCAAACTGACCCGGAATTAAAAAGCTTTCCCTTTTTAAAGGAAAAGCTTAGAAATTTCCGAAAAACAGTACATTTGGAATAAATTTTTAATTATTTTCTAACTTTCTCAGTCACCCAAAAACCTAAATATTTCCCCAAAGCCAGTCTTGCCTGTGCTTCCAAAGCCGGAAAAGATCCGAAAACAATCAAAGTAACGGGCAACAGCAGCCATTGGAAAATCATTGAAAAATTTTTCCATTTTCCTAAATTTTTCGGTCTGGGCGGCAGCAAAAGCATGCTTATAATGGCTGAAACAAGCATGCCAACCATAGCCACTGTCATAATGACGCTCGTTGTTTTCGGCAAATTATAAGATAAAAGAGTAATCTTAAACTCTTCGCCGCCAACCATTAAAGGCAGCCAGCCTAAAAAGAAAATAAGAAGAGCTGCCACTGCCCAGGACCAAAAACCGTCCAAAATAATAAAAGTATGGCGAATTTTCTCCTTTAAGGGAATTCTTTTGTTTTTTAAAAAAGAATATACAACATAAGGAATGTTTTCACATCCCCAAGCCCATCTTCTTTGCTGTTTGTATTGGTTAATTATGGTTCTGAGTAAATTTTTAGCCAATACCGCATCCATGGAAACAGGATAATATAAAGGTATAACCTTGTAATCTCCTTTGTAACTAAAATAGGCTTTCCAAAAAATACGCGAATCGTCGGAAACAACATCAGAAGGATAGTTAACTTCTAATAAAACTTTAAAAGGTATGGAATGAGATGAATAACTCACCAATTGTTCAGGCCTTTCCTGCTGCATCATTTGCCAAAAAGTGTTTGAAGTGGCAATAACCCTGGAAAAAGCCGGAACCTGCCAAATATTATTATTGTAAATCGGGATTGGCTGGTAGCTTGATTTCCAAGGGTTGTCAGAAGTCAGATAATGCCAGGTTAAAACGGCAAAATACTGAGGATAAGGCCTGGTATCAATGTCAAAACTGGAAACAATAATATTTTCATAAGAAATAGACGACTCATCAATCGCTTCTTTGGCTTTTTTAAACGCCCAGGCAAAATTAGCGCCTTTCCCGATAACTTCGCCAGGAATATTTTTCGGATGGCAGGCTGTTAAAAATTTAAAGAATTTGCCACTGAATTCCTTTTGAATCGCTCTTGCCATTTTTTCCGCCGGGTCGCCGGCCCTTTCTTCAATCCCCAAAACCACAATCATCTTATTTTTAGGATAAGCTGAATCCAGCAGAGAACGAATTGAACTTCTGACAATGCCGGCGTCTTCTTTGTAAGTCGGCAGGATAATTAAATGATAAATATTCTGCCAATTACTAAGCTTTTTGACTTTTTCAAGCCAGTCAACGGAAAGGTTTTTTTTCATAGTTTTATAACCGGCAACTTGATGAAAGGACAGATATAAAACTCTAAATAGCCAAAAACAGGCGAAAATAATAATAAAAACAGCCATTGTTACCGGCGCGAGCCAGGATAAGATAAAAACTAAAAAAAGAGTTCCCCAGGAAAGAAAAGCCGGTAAAATTTCAAGACATCTGTAAATAACCTTCTTTTTTTTAAGCTTTGATAAAAAAAGAAGAGAAGAGCCAGTTTTTTCAGCCCCGGAGTCTTCTGAATATTTCATGCGGTCCCAACCGGATTTGAACCGGTGTTTTTAGGATGAAAACCTAATGTCCTAGACCGGGCTAGACGATGGGACCGGGTAATCGGTTCAACAATAGTCTAATTCAAAAATTGAAAAAAATCAATATTTCTGAAAAAATACAACCATAAGGCTTGTGCTTCGGCAAAGAAGATAAATCTTCTTTTTTACCCTTCGCTATCGCTCGGGTCTCGGAGGAAGCACAAGCCCAGAATTCAAATTATTCATATAAAATAAAAATTAGAATAAAAATGAAAGAAAAAAACAATTTAACAATTTTAAGCATTGAAACTTCCTGCGACGATACCTGCGCCGCTGTTTTAAAAATAAAAGATAAGAAAATAAAAATTATCAGCAATGTGGTTTCCTCGCAAGTAAAACTGCATGCCAAATATGGAGGGGTTTATCCTTTTCTGGCAAAAAGAGAGCATCAAAAGAACCTGCCTCTTGTTTTTAAGAGAGCAATGAAATCTCCGAACCTTAAAGTTAATTTAATTGCAGTAACAACCGGGCCGGGCCTGGAACCTTGTTTGTGGACAGGCGTTAATTTTGCCAAAGAATTGGCGAAAAAAATGGATTTGCCGATTGTTTCGATAAACCATATTGAAGCCCATATTCTGGCCAATTTCATAGGCAAGAATTTTCAACGCGCCAAAAATTTTCTTCCGGCAATTTGTTTGGTGGTCTCGGGCGGACACACTCAGCTGATTTTAATGAAAGATTTTAACAATTATAAAATTATCGGTGAAACCAGAGATGATGCTGCCGGCGAATGCTTTGACAAAACTGCCAGAATTTTAGGTTTGGGATACCCGGGAGGCCCTGCCATCGCTAAACAAGCTCAACAATGCAGTTCAAAAATTAAAAATTTAAAATTTAAAATTTCTTTTCCCAGGCCTATGATTCGCCAAAAAAATTACGATTTCAGCTTTTCCGGCTTGAAAACAGCGGTTTTGTACGATTTCAAAAAACGCTCTCTAAGAATTAGAAAATCCAAGCAATACATCTGCGAAATGGCTGTTGAAATTCAGCGAGCGATTATTGATGTTTTAATTTATAAAACTTTAAAGGCGGCTAAAAGCCATAAAATAAAATCAATAATTCTTTGCGGCGGAGTGGCAGCCAATAAAGAATTGAGAGAGCAGCTGAAAAAAAGAATTATTAAAGAAACGCCCAGCATAAAATATCTTGCGCCTGATATTAAATACGCCACTGACAATGCCGCAATGATTGGAATCGCGGCTTATTTCAATTTATCGAGAAGCGGAAAAAAATGGAAAGAAATCAAAGCTAATGCTAATATTGAAATAGGCGAAAAAATATAACGCTGCAATATAATGTCTTATGTTTTTTTAATATTTTTCGGAATCTTGCCCAGCATTGCCTGGCTTTTGTTTTTTCTAAGAAAAGACGCTCATCCTGAATCAAGCCGAATGGTGATAAAAATTTTCTTTTGCGGCATGCTGGCGGCTGTGCCTGCCGCCTTGGCTGAAACCGGAATTATTAATCTGTTTGAAGAATTAAAAATGCCTTTGATTTTACTGACTTTTCTCAGCGCTTTTGCCGGCATAGCTTTAGTGGAAGAACTTTTCAAATATGGAGTGATAAAAATAAAAGTCTTAAATCATTCGGAATTTGACGAGCCCGTAGATGTAATGCTTTATATGATAATCGCGGCGCTTGGCTTTGCCGCAGCGGAAAATATTTTAATTTTATTTACTTTGGCGCCGACTTTTTTATTAAAAGAAGTTCTTATGGCCAGCATTTTAAGATTTTGGGGAGGAACTTTTTTGCACGCTTTATGCTCCGGAACTCTTGGTTATTTTTTGGCGTTATCTATTTTTGAAACGAGAAAAAGCGGAATAATTTTTTTAATCGGCATCACCGCAACCACTCTCTTGCACGGACTTTATAACTTTTCTATCATAGAATTAAAAGAAAGCTTTTCTTTTTTAATTCCAACCATTATTTTAATAAGTCTGGCAATTTTTCTTATTTTTTCTTTTAAAAACTTGAAAAAAATAAAAAGCGTATGTAGAATATAATATTATGGATTCTTTTTTGGAAAAATTAAAAAAAGGCATGAGTGCTGAAGAATCAATTGAAGAAGAAACCGCTGAACAGCAGGATGAAAAATCAGCGGAAAAAGAAAAAGAAAATGAAGAAGAAAAAGAAAATTCAGAAGATGTTAAATATCCTGAATTAAAAATAAAAAAAATAAAAATTCAAACAAAAAAACCGGAAGAAAACGAACAGTTTAAAGATTCAGAAATTCAAAAATGGCCTATTCGACGCGAAGAAGAAGGACAGCTGGCGATTGACGTTTATCAAACTGAAAAAGAATTGGTTGTCCAATCTGCCATTGCCGGAATAAAAGCGGGAAACCTGGATATTGGAATAGAAAAAGACATTCTTACCATTAAAGGCAGCAGAAAAAAACCGACTGAAGAAAAAAGCGATTATTTTGTCAAAGAATGCTTTTGGGGTTTTTTCTCAAGAGAAATAATACTGCCCGTTGAGGTTGACCCGGGAAAAATTAAAGCTGAAATAAAAAACGGCATCCTAACAATCAGAATGCCGAAAATAATAAGGGATAGCAAAAGAAAAATTGTTATTAAAGAATAAAATCCAAAATTTTCAAAACAAAAAATTGAAAACCGCCTTAAAGGCGGTTTTTTTATG
>CAZLAP010000031.1:0-2200 GCA_964557715.1 uncultured Candidatus Saccharibacteria bacterium | reverse complement strand
CTTCGTTCTCTTTTCTAACTTCATCCCGTAAACGGGATTCGTTTGAAAAAGAAGATTTATCTTCTTTGCCGAAGCACAAGCCCGGGAAGTGCGAGCGCAAGAGATGGTTTTTAAATTTGGAATTTTTTTGAAAATTAAGATAGAATATGTATTGCTTATGCTTAAAAGGATTTTTAATTCACAAGCTAAAACCGTTACTTTCGCCGCTGTTTTATTGGCGGTTTCTTCTTTAATCAGCCGATTTTTAGGATTGATAATAAATCGCCTGTTAGCCGGAAAATTCGGAGCAGGAGATGAGCTGGATGTTTATTTTGCCGCATTCAGAATACCGGATTTCGTTTACGGAGTTTTAATTATGGGCGGAGTGGCCGCAATTTTTCTGCCGGTTTTTTCCGAATATTTCAAGAAAAACGAAGAAAACAAATCTTCTTCCGTCAGCCTTCAAGAAGACAGGGAGGATTCATGGAAATTCACTAATAATTTTTTAAATTGTTTTTTAATTTTTCTTGTTTTAACTTGCGGAATTTTAGCTCTTTTGACTCCTTTGCTTATTGATTTAATCGTTCCGGGTTTTTCTCAAGAAAAAAAAGAATTGGCTGTTGTTTTGACGAGAATTATGTTTATTTCACCCATATTCTTGGGAATTTCCAATATTTTTTCCGGCGTACTCCATTATTTTGACCGATTTTTCGCTTATTCTTTGGCGCCGATAATGTACAATCTTGGGATAATTTTCGGCATTTTGTTTTTAGTGCCTGTTTTTGGCCTTTACGGCTTGGCTTACGGGGTAATTTTAGGAGCTTTTTTGCATTGGCTTATTCAGATTCCTGCAGCCAGAAAATCCGGATATAAGTATTTGCCTGTTTTAAATTTTAAAAAATTCGGGTTAATAAAAGTTTTCAGGTTAATGATTCCAAGAGCAATAGGAGCAGTCGGCTACCATATTAATTTAATTATTGTTACAGCTATTGCTTCCACTTTGGTTGTCGGTTCAATCACTGTTTTTAATTTTGCCAACAATCTTCAATACGTTCCTATTGGCTTGATAGGTATTTCTTTTTCGCTGGCAGCCTTTCCGATCCTTTCCAAAACGTGGGTAGCCGGACTGAAGGAAAAATTCTTTAAAATATTCTCTTTAACTTTTCGCCAAATTCTTTTTTTGGTAATTCCGGCATCAGTTTTAATTTTTATTTTGAGAGCGCAAATTGTCAGATTGGTTTTGGGCAGCGGAAAATTCGGCTGGCTGGAAACAAGATTGACCGCTGCCTGCCTTGGAGTTTTTTGCTTAAGTGTTTTTGCTTCTTCTTTAATTCCTTTTTTAGCCCGCGTTTTTTATTCCTTTCAAGACACTAAAACACCGGTGATAATCAGCTTAATTTCCGTATTTTTTAACCTTCTGCTTTGCTTTTTATTTGTTTTTCTTTTGGGCTTTCCGAATATTTTCCAAGAATTTGCAATTAATATTTTAAGGCTTCAAGAGATTCGAGACATAAGCGTGATTGGCCTGCCTTTGGCTTTGTCAATATCGGCAATAAGCCAGTTTTTCCTGCTTTTAATTTTTCTCAGAAGAAAAACAGGCAGCTTGGGCAATGGAGAGATTTTAAAGTCTTTGGGGAAAATTTTAGCAGCCAGTTTCTTGATGGGAGTTTCTGCTTATTTTGCGCTTTTTATTGCCGCAGGTTTTTTAGACGTAAAAACTTTTGCCGGAATTTTAATCCAAACAACAATAGCTTCTTTAGCGGGCTTGGCTGTTTACATTTCAGCCAGTATTTTATTTAAATCGCCGGAAATTAAAATTATCTGGTTTTCTGTCGTTAAGCCCGATAAGAGCGAAACCTAAAGACAATAATGGAAAACATACGCAATTTTTGCATAATTTCGCATATTGACGCCGGTAAATCAACTTTGTCTGACAGGTTTTTGGAGCTGACAAAAACTGTGTCTGAAAACAAAATGCGAGAGCAGTTTTTAGATTCAATGGATTTGGAAAGAGGGAGGGGCATTACCATAAAAATGCACCCGGTTCGCATGAACTATGTTTTTAACGGCAAATCTTATGTTTTGAATCTTATTGATACTCCCGGCCATGTTGATTTCAGCTATGAAGTTTCAAGAAGTCTGGCAGCCGTGGAAGGCGCGATTTTACTGGTTGACGCAACTAAAGGGATCCAGGCGCAAACTTTGGCTAATTTAGAATTGG
>CAZLAP010000030.1:0-8326 GCA_964557715.1 uncultured Candidatus Saccharibacteria bacterium | reverse complement strand
CATACTTTTCCTGGAATTTAACAACAGCTGCCTTGGTCAAAGAACCAAAGTAGTTTGTTTCATTGTTAGCAGAGCCTACTCCTGATGCAGCAAGCTGGGTTGCAGAATCAGTGTTGAGCAATGCTTGTAAACATTTAACATCGCTACCATCGGAACCTTGAGATAGATTTCTTGTAAAGGTAACACCTGTACAAGTTGTCGGCATGCCAGCCGCAGGAGTTCCGGTCAAAGTCTGATATTGGGTCAGCAATTGATTTAACTGAGTCTGCAATGCAGCGATTTGAGCCGCAAGATCCTCAGCCGTGGTCGCGCTTGTAGGAACAGCTACTCCCATCATTCCAACAATCGCTAAAACTGCTATGATTTTCTTTAATTGATTCATTTTTGTGTTTTTGAATTTTAATTAATTAATAATTACGACTTTTTTCTCTCATCGCGTCGACCTTTTGCCAGATTTGACAGCTTTGCCTCCAACGAGATAAATATCCCGCGAGACGGCTCTGTCTGCCTTTCTGGAATTATCTCACGACCTTACGTAATCTGGTCACGAGATTCGCGACTTTCCATATTTAAAATAAAATATTAGGGCGCATTCTGTGCTTCCTCGGAGGAAGCACAAGCCCTTATTCTTCTGTCTCTAATTCTGCTTCTGTTTCTTCTATTTCTTCCGTTATTTCTTCCTTTGCTTCTTCTATCACTTCGTCTGTTTCTTCAGCTTGTTTGTAAAATTTTGCTTCAAAAGCGATTATCGCCTCTGAATACTTTCCTTCTTCTGCCAATGCTTTCATTTCAGCCAAAACTTCTTCCTGCTCTTTAAGCAAAGTCCTGGTTTCCAAATCAGAAATTACATATTCGGCATAATACTTGTTTGAAGCTTCTGTCAATTCGTTTATCGCTTCTACTTCAAAATCAATCCCCATATCCTTAACTGCCAGCACTTTGGCTTCTATTCCATCAACAATTCTTTTAACTGCCACAGGGTCTGTATTTTTGACCAATAAGCTTTTGCTTGCTTCTGAAATGCTTTCCTGAGCTTCGTTAATAGCTGAAGGCAGATTTTTCACCCGGTTAGTTTCAGCCACTTTGGCCAGTTCTTCCAATCTTTTTGTGGCTGATTCAAGGCTGGCTTGCTGTCTTTCTTGTTCTGAAACCAAAAGCACTTTGCTTTTCTCAGTCAATTTCTTTACAGGATACAAAAAATCGCCAGGAACTGAATTCTGGCTGAAAGCAAAAGTGGCAAACAAAAGAAAAACGGAAAGCAAAGTTGCCAAAGCCGGCTTAAAATAAGGAATTTTGAAATAATCTGAAATCAAAGAAAAACCTTGTTTTTCCTCGCCTAAAATTCTTAGCTTAAGAGAAAACGCCCATTCTTTACTGGGCTTAATTCCGCGAAGCTCTTGCAATTTAGAAGTGAGTTGTTTGTCGGTGACCATACTAAGATTATGACGTGAAAGTATCCTTTTTATTACACACCAAGCTTCCATTCATAGTTCTGATTATTTATGTGGAAGCGCGGGTAAAGATGAGGGCTTGCCCCTCATCGCCTATCCTTCTCTTATTTCCCGCTTGTTAATCTCCTCTTTCAAAGCTTTTAAGGCGCGGTGAAGCGTTACCCTGGTGGTTTCTTCTGTTTTGTCCAGCATTTTAGCAACTTCCGGAATAGACAAATCGTCCAAATAACGCCAAATAATCGCATTTTGGTAATCCTCTTTTAAATCTGCCAGAACTGCTTTAACCTGCTCTAAATCCGAATTAATGGCAGCTTTTTCCTCTATGCCGGGGTTTGGATCAACAATAGGCACCACTTCCGGTGAAACAAACTGGTTTCTGCCTTTTTGCCGATAATGGTCAATAACCAAATTGCGGGCAATTCTGTATAAAAAAGCTGAAGGATTTTCAATCTTAGGATTGTTTTTGTATGACTGCCAGCCCCTGAGAAAGGTTTCTGAACACAAATCCTGGGCAATTTCTTCAGAGCTTACCTTTAAAAATATAAAACGGTATATTTTATCAATACATTGGTCATAGATTTTACTGAATTTTTTACGATAATTTGGCATTAAATTTTCACAAGGTAGGACAACCTGTCCTACCTTATATATGTCCTACCTACATCCTACGATTGAAGGCTTTTTATTTTGTAAAAAGTGTCATTTCTCTCTCCTATTCTCTCAATTAACCCTTGCTCCAGCATATATTCAAAATCACGCCTTAAAGTTCTTTTGCTGACATCCGGCATTATCTGCTTTACCTGCCAGACCTGGGCCTTGCCGTTCTCTTTTAGAAAATCTATTATTTTTTCCTTTCTGCCGGGATTATTGCCGTTCAAAGCTGGAACTGTCAAAAGTCCGACTTCAGGAACGGCTGGAAGGCTTTTTTTTTCTTCCTTTTCCGGCTTGCTTCTTTTCAATTCACTCTTTAAAGTATCATATTTTTCCTTAATTGCCAAGATATCGGACGGACTGACCCAATTTTGAAACAGAGCTACCTCCAGAAAGTTGTTCAAAATCTCCAAATCCTTTTCATTTGGTTTAGCCAGAATAGCAATTGCCAGCTCGCGCATTTTATATCTTAAAGGCTCTTTTTTGGGGAAAAATAAAGTCAACCGGTAAAGGTCGCTTGTTAATTGAGTTAAAAACCTTTTATCCATAATTTCCAATAATATAACAGAAATAAAAAAACTCGTCAACGACCAGTCTTTGGCATAAAAAAAGTGAAACGAAAGAGGGCTTGTGCTTCCTCCGAGACCCGAGCGACAGCGAAGGGTAAAAAAGAAGATTTATCTTCTTTGCCGAAGCACAAGCCCAAAACGCAACTCTCGCAACTCTAAAGAGTGAGTAGGTAAAAAGTAAGGTAAATGATTGATATCCAGGCAGTAACTATAAAAAACGCTTGAAACATATTAATTTAAATGCCGATAAAAGACCTGATTTTGGAAACAGGAATTGCGTTAACATTACCTTTGGCATCAACCGCGCAGATGCCCAGAATTTCTCCTTTAATATTAAAAAGAGGGCTGCCGGCCGCAAGGCTGCTTTCAATAATGCTGGTCTGAATAATGTCTTGGTCAAAGGCTTTAACAACGCCTTCGTTCACCAAATCGGCCCCAGCCAAAAAAACTCTCTCCCCTCTTTTTAGCTCTTCCAGTTTGGCAAAACCAGCGGTATTGAAAACAGAGCCTGAAATTTTCACCAAAGCCAGATTATTCTCTAAATCCCTTTTCAGTATTTGAAAAGAAACATCTTCATCGCCCGCAAAAAAACTGAAAACAGAACCATAAGGCACGAGTTCGGCTAAAGTAACCATTAAACCATCAGAAGTAACAATAAGCCCGGACCCCTGCAAAACCCTGCCGGCCTGGGTTTCTGCCTTAACCGCAATAACGGTTCTTTCCGCTTTTTCAACTGCGCTGACCAAAGCAACATTTTCCTGAATGTGTACTTGCCTGGTTTCAGTCAGATAAACCGGACCCTGTCCAAAATTGTAAGGCAATAAAATCCAAACAGCAAAAATGCCGCCGATTGCTCCGACAATAAGAATACCAATGATTGCTAAAACATTCTTCAACATTGATTTTAGACTAAAACTTTCTCGGGTTTGACGATATTTTTCTTAACTCTTTCTCCTGAAGCCTTAAAAACTATTTCATTTTCCTGCAAATCAACAATTACCCTGGTTTTTTCTTTCAGTTCGCCTGAAACTATTTTTAAAGCCAAGGCATCCAGAACCTTTTTCTGAATAACCCTTTTCAAAGGCCTGGCGCCAAGAGTCTGGTCAAAGCCTTTTTCAGCCAAAAATTCTTTGGCTTTTTCGGTAAACCTGACTTCAATTTTCTTTTGCCTTAAGCGGCCGGCGACCTTGGCCAATTGTAAATCAACTATTTTCTTGATTTCAGCCCTGCCCAAATAATTGAAAATAATAATTTCGTCAATCCTGTTCAAAAACTCTGGCCGGAAGCTTTCCTTCAAGGCAGTCATCACTTTTTCTTTAAGGTTTTCTTTGCCGTCAGCTTCTTCGTCATTCCCGCTGAAGCCGAGAGAAGCCTCTCTGGCAATAATTTCCGAACCCACATTGGAAGTCATAATTAAAATAGCGTTTTTAAAAGAAGCTGTTCTGCCTTTAGCGTCGGTCAATCTGCCGTCCTCCAAAATCTGAAGAAAAACATTAAAAACGTCGGGGTGAGCCTTTTCAATCTCATCCAGCAAAATAACGCTGTAAGGCCTTCTCCTGATTTTATCCGTCAGCTGTCCGCCTTCTTCGTAGCCGACATAGCCCGGTGGAGAGCCTATTATTTTGGAAACAGTGTGCTTTTCCATATACTCCGACATATCCAGCCTGACCAGCGATGTTTCATCATTAAAAAGAAATTCAGCCAAAGCTTTGGCGGTTTCGGTTTTGCCGACTCCTGTCGGACCTAAAAAGATAAAAGAGCCCAATGGCCTGTTTTCCTCTGAAATGCCGGCTCTGGCCCGGCGAATCGCATTGGCAATTGCTGAAACAGCCTCTCTCTGGCCGATGACTCTCTTTTGCAGAATATTTTCCATTTTTTCCAATTTTTTAACCTCTTCTTCCAAAAGACGAGTGACCGGAATGCCTGTCCAGCGGGAAACCACCCGCGCTAATTCTTCTTCTGAAACTTCCTCTTTTAAAATCGGTCTTGATTTCTGGAACCTGGCAAGTTTTCTTTCAGTGGCTTTCAACTCTTTCAAAAGGCCGGGAATTTTCCCATATTTTAATTCAGCCACTTTTTGCAAATCAGCCTGAGACTGGGCTTTTTCAGCTTCAAAACGAGTGCTTTCTATTTCTTTTTTAAGGTTTTTAATTTTAGTTATAACTTCTTTTTCCGCCTGCCACTTGGCTTCAATCTCTTTTGCTTTTTCTTTCAAATCGGCCAGCTGGCGGGAAACAGCTTTTTGCCTTCTTTCATTCTTGCCTAAAGTTTGTTTTTCAATTTCCAGCTTTTGTATCTCTTTTTTTAACTCTTCAAACTCCGATGGTTCTGATTCAATTTCCAGCCGCAAGGAACTCATTGCTTCATCCATCAAATCAACTGCCTTGTCAGGCAGGAAGCGGTCAGTAATGTAGCGGGCAGCCAGTTCAGCAGCTGACACTAAAGCCGAATCTTTGATTTTTACTCCGTGGTGAAGCTCGTATTTTTCCTTAATTCCCCTCAAAATAGCTATGGTGTCCTCTGTGGTCGGCTCTGAAACATAAATTGGCTGAAATCTTCTTTCCAAAGCAGGGTCTTTTTCAACATATTTCTGGTATTCTTTCAAGGTGGTAGCGCCAATTGCCTTCAATTCTCCGCGCGCCAAAGCCGGCTTCAGCAAGTTGGAAGCGTCAATAGCTCCTTCAGCAGCTCCGGCTCCAACTAAAGTATGCAGTTCGTCAATAAATAGAAGGTAGCGGCCGCTGGCCCGGCTAAGCTCTTTTAAAAGAGCTTTTATCCTGTCTTCAAACTCGCCCCGATATTTTGTGCCGGCAACCAAAGCCCCCAAATCTAAGGCTATTATTTCCTTGTCTTTTAACGATTCAGGTATTTTGCCGTAAACGATTTTCTGAGCCAAACCTTCCACCACCGCAGTTTTGCCAACGCCTGCCTCTCCGATTAAGACCGGATTATTTTTGGTTCTGCGCGACAAAACCTGCATTAACCTTCTGATTTCGTTTTCTCTGCCGATGACCGGGTCTAATTTTCCCTGCCTGGCCAGCTGGGTCAAGTTTCGGGCGTATCTTTCAATAACCTGATATTTTGATTCCGGCTCAGGGTCGGTAATTCTCTGGCCGCCGCGAATCTGCGCCAAAACTTTCAAAACTGTATCGTAATCCAATTTGCCAAATTCCAAGGCTGAAACTCCGCCGCCAGGCTGTAAAAAATTAGCTTTGTCTAAAATTTCTTTTGCTTTGGATTCTACACCAAGCAAAGACAAGAACAAATGCTCAACCGAAATATATTCATCACCCATTTTGGCAGCTTCGCGCTTGGCTCCTTCCAAAACGCGGGCCATATCCTGAGTTAAGTAAAGCTGGCCGAAGACTTGAGGAGCGGCGATCATAGGAATTTTATCCAAAGCTGTTCTGGTTTTTTTCTCTAAGCTGTCAATATCAGCTCCTAATCTTTGAAGTAAATTCAAAACCACGCTTCCTTCTTGTAAAAGTAAGGCATATAAAAGATGCAAAGCGTCAATCTGCTGCTGGTTTCTTTCCTGGGCAGCGTTTTGAGCTTTTAAAATGGCTTCCTGCGCTTTGTGAGTGAAATTTCCATTCATATTGAAATAAATAAAATTAAAGAAAATAATTTTATTTTTCTATTCATTTTCTTTATAGTAAAAAAAATTAAAAAAATCAAGCTCCAATCTTGTGCTTCCTCGGAGGAAGCACAAAGTGCCTCCCTTTAAAAGGCTTGTGCTTCCTCGGAGGAAGCACAAGCCTTAAATAAAAAAAGCGGGTTAAGGCGCCACGGCGCGTTAACCCGCTTTTACTGGAAAGGATCAGAATGTTTTGTCAGGCGAATATCAAAAATGCGGAATCGAAAACGTAAGGGCGTCCTGCAAGCCCTTAATCAATCTACTGATATTTTCATTTACGCTCTTTAATTCCTTTTGCAATTTTTCTTTTTCTTCTTTTTTTGCTTCGCTTATATTTTTTTCAATGTTTTTTCGTCTTCCAGAATAATTTTCCAACTTTCTTCTCAATCTCTCTTGGTCTACCATTTTTTCTCCTTTCTTTATTGTATTTTTATTTTTCCGTTTCTTTTAAAAATCACTTTATTGTTTTGCCCGCAATGCGGGCAAAACAATACCCTGTTTGATTTTTTCGTAAATCCTCCTTCTTGGATAATAAATTTTTTCCCGCACTTCTTGCATTCAATAGAACATCTTAAACCCATACATACACACCTCCCTGTTTTTTTTATTTAGTTGTTAAAAAGCAAATTTACCCGCTCCTTTCACCTAAAATAATCTCAACCATTCTTTCCTGTCCGTTTCTTAAAACTTTCAGAACAACTTTGTCGCCGGGATTATATTTCATAATAATTTTTGCCAAAGAATTTTCAGTATTAATTTTTTCTCCGTTAAATTCCAAAATTATGTCGTTTTCTTGCAAGCCGGCTTTTTGCGCGGCCGAGTCTGATTCAACCGCCGGTTCCCCCTGGCTTCCTTTTTTCAGCCAGGCTCCGTAATTTACCGGCAAATCATTTTCCATTTTTATTATTTCATCAAGCAAAACATATCTTATGCCCAAAAAAGGATAAACGATTTTGCCCAAAGTTTTAACCTGCTCAATGCTCTTTTTGGCCTGGTTTATGGGAATGGCAAAGCCGATATTTTGCGCCTCAACAGCCATAGCAGTATTGATGCCTACCACTTCTCCTTTCAGATTTAAAAGAGGCCCGCCGGAATTCCCCACATTAATGGCGGCATCGGTCTGAATTATATCCTCTAAAGTTTCAACAATTCCTCCTCCGGAAGCAGTAATTGTCCTGCCCAAGGCGGAAACCACGCCAACGGAAACCGTATTTCTGAATTCTCCCAAAGCATTGCCAATGGCAATTACTGTCTGCCCTATTTTAAGACTGTCTGAATCTCCCAGTTTTACAGTTGAAAATCTTTCCGTTCCTTCTTGCTCAATCTTAAGGACGGCAATATCGTGAAGAGGACTGCGAGCCAAAACTTTGGCTGGATAGCTCTTGCCGTTATTGGCAAATATTGTATATTCGGCATCCTGCTCCAAAACAACGTGCTTGTTGGTCAAAACTAATCCTTCTTCGGAAACAATAAAACCAGTACCGCCTCCGATTTCCCGTTTTTCGGTTCCTCTGTCATCGTATTGCGGAATTTCAATTCTGAACTGCTCGTCAAAAAACCATTCAAACTCCTCAAAAAAATATTGCTGAGCAACGGGCACATCTTTGCTGATAACAATGCTGACCACCGCGGGCCAAATATCTTCCACTCCCTTTATTATCGCTTCTTCCTGACTGGTTTGAGGTTCGTATCCGGCTATTGAAGGCAGAGAATTGCCACCTTCTTGCCCAGACGAAATTTCAATGTTCAAATCGGCAAGATGCTTTTTAATTTGCAAGTAGAAAACGCTGCCGGAAACCAAACCTGCCAAAAAGCCAAAAAATGAGGACAAAAAAATAATCAAAACCGCCAGCCAAAAAATTCTGTTTTTGAAAAATTTGCTTAGTTTGATTTTAGGCAAATTGTAAATATTCATAATTCAACCCTTTTATTTTAATATTTTTTTTTAATTTTTCAAGCAATTTCCCAAGAAAAAACTCCGTGCTTGTGCTTCGGCAAAGAAGATGAATCTTCTTTTT
>CAZLAP010000029.1:0-17659 GCA_964557715.1 uncultured Candidatus Saccharibacteria bacterium | reverse complement strand
GAAATATTTTTTTATGTACTGACAGCGGAGAATTGGGCCACAAAGGGCTTGTAACAGATACATTAGATGAGATTATGGAAGAGGTTCGGCCAGATTACTGTTTAAACTGCGGTCCTGAACAAATGATAAAAGCCGTTGTTCAGAAGGAAATTAAATACCTGACTCCAGATAAGATATATTCTTCGGTAGAATTACTGACAAAATGCGGGATAGGTTTATGCGGAAGCTGCGCAACTTCAGGTGGTCATAGAAGTTGCGTTGACGGAACTTTTTTTAACTCACAACTTTAAAGATTAGATTAAGCATGGATATAGAGGAAATTAAAAATAAAGAGGTCTGGGAAAATTTTCTTGCGCAATGTCAAGAGAAAACTTTTCTGCAATCTTGGAATTGGGGAGATTTTCAGAAAGCGATGGGAAATAAAATTTGGCGCTTGGGATTATATAGCAATCAAGAATTGCTTTCAACTGTTTTAATTCTTAAAATCAAGGCCAAAAGAGGAAAATTTTTATTAATACAACACGGACCCAATATAAAAACCCGGATTAAAAAACAAAAAGAACAAATATTGAAAGCATTGCTGGAAGAAATAAAAAAAATAAGCAAACAGGAAAATTGTTCTTTTGTCAGGATATCGCCGCTATGGGAACGGAACGAAGAAAATGAAATAATTTTTAAAAATTTTGATTTTAAGGAATCACCCATGCACGCCAACGCTTATGAAGCTACCTGGAAATTGGACATTAGGCTTTCCGAAGAAGAATTAATGAAAAATATGAGAAAAACCACTCGTTATCTTATCAGGCAGGCAGACAAGAATAGCAATATAGAAATCATTAAGAGCAACAAAAAAGAAGATGTAAAGCTTTTCGCCGGTCTCAGTCAGAAGGTTGCCGGAAGCCAAAGATTCGTTCCTTTTTCTTTTGAATTCAGTAAAAATGAATTTGAAACTTTTGCCAAAAATGATCAGGCATTGCTGTTTTTAGGAAAGTATCGGGGAAGAGCCATTGCTTCAGCTTTGGTTGTTTTCTGGCAAAATATCGGCTTTTATCATCAGGCGGCTTTAGATCCAAGATACCATAAACTTCCCATAGCTTATCTTTTGCAGTGGGAAGCGATAAAAGAAGCCAAATTGAGAAAATGCAGTTTTTATGATTTTTGGGGTTATGTTGATCCGCGAAAATATTCCAGACATCCCTGGGCAGGCCCGACTTTCTTTAAAATGGGTTTTGGCGGCAAAGCCTGCGAATATGTGAAAACCCAGGATTTTCCTTTGTCTTGGAAATACTGGCTGGTTTATGCTTTTGAAAAAATTAGAAGAATTAAAAGAGGTCTTTAAGGCGATGAAATTTACCTTCTGCGAAGCTTATCTTCATCTTTAATTTTATAAAAACTCGTTTTTTAAAAAAATAAAAAAAATAAAGCGCGGTTTGCACTAAAAATGGCAAAACAATACAGAAAACCTCATAAATATAAAAAAAGAAAACCGATTTATCGCAATCGTTTTTTTTGGCTGTGGCTCTTATTTTTTATTTTTCTTTCATCATTATTTTATTTTTTATTCCTAGCTGATTTTTTCCAGATAAAACATATCAACCTTTTTTCCGGTTTTGAAGAAGTTCCGGAAGACGAGTTAAATTATTTAATTTATGAAAAATTGGAAAGCAATATCTTTTTTTTCCCCAGCAAAAGCATTTTTTTAATGAATTTAAATGAAGTTAAAAGCGATATTTTAAAAAAATTTCCTCAAATAGCCCAAGTTAAAATTAGCCGTAAATTTCCGGACGGGCTTGATGTTTTGGTTTCAAAAAGAAAAATTTCAGCTGTTTTCTGCCAGGCGAATTCAGAAAATCAAGAAGAAAAATGTTTTGCCGTGGACAAAGAAGGAGTTGCCTATAAGGAAGAATTTTTTTTCCGTCCGGTAATAAAAAAACCGTCTTTTGACAGCGAGATAAATTTAGGGGAAAAAGTTATTGAAAAAAAAGATTTAGCCGGAATTTTAGAAATAAATTATTGTTTTGAAAAAAATTTAAATATCGTAATTAAGGAATTTACAATTTTTCCCGATGGAAGACTAACGGTTTTGACCGAACAAAAATGGGAAGTTTATTTTAGTCTCCATGAGGATGTAAAATGGCAGCTGACAAAATTAAAAGCGCTTTTGAAAGAAAAAATTCCCGAAGAAAAAAGAAGCAGTCTTGAATATATTGAATTAAGATTCGGCAATTTTGCCAATCCCAAATACCGGGATTAATCAATATAGTAAATAAGAATGGAATGGCCGGCTCTAGCTTTAGGAGCGTATTCTTTCAGCCAGTCGTAATATCCGGTTTCTTGGTCAAAATCTTTTGCAGGTTTGGCTATTCCTCCCATAAACTGGTTTAAAGACACTGCCAGCCACCCTTTTGGCGGTTTTTTTATTTCTTTAGGGTTAAGCTTGATATATTTTTCTCCCAGCCAATATTCTTCGTTTTCTCCGCCGAAATAATCAAGACGTATTTTTTCTATTTTTTCTTTTTCAACAAAGTCTAAAAGGCGATAAAAATCCTGACCCCAGTCATAATTGGAGTCAACCGCTATTTTGTATCCGTTTTCAATTCCTCCGCCGAGCTTATTATAGTAAGAAAGATAATGCGGGAAAGCTGAAAAAGAGGAGCCAATATACCAGGCGAACAGAAGAAAGAAAAAAACATTCAAAGCTCTTTGCAGTTTTTTGGCCTTAATAGATTTTAGCAGGTGGTAAATTCCGAAAATTGCAAGAATATAAGCAAAAGGAAAAATTGGCAGCAAATGGCGCACGCCGATATTTAAATTGCCGATAATTGCCGCAGCCCAGTAAACGGCAATCCATAGAAGAAAAGCTGTTGCCCAAAAGTTTTTGCGAATTGCGCTAAAAAACTTTTCTTTCAGTTTACACGTTTTCCAAAGAAAAAAGAAAAGAGCAGCCAGAGCGAAAAGAGTAAAGACATGAAAAGCAAGAGGCACTTTTAAAAGATAAAGCATTGGAAAATAGTGCCACCAGCTGCTTGTTGATATTTCGCCGCGATAATAAGTATTATTTCCCCAGACAGTTCTTTGAGAAGCCATAAGAAGCCCTCGGAAATATTGGGCAGGAGCTTGAAGAAGTTCTTGTTTTGTCATCCAAATTGTGGCGTCTTTGGCAATGGTTACCGGATGAGAAGAAATATCGGCAATGGTGTCTCTAAGCTGCTGCTCTGCGGGATAGTTCAGAACATGAAACTGGTAAACCGGCCAGATAACAAGGACAAATCCTATGATTCCGGCAATAAGAGATTTTTTGAGATAGGGGATAAGAGATAAAGAAAATAAGGCAGAGTAAAGAACAGTAATAAGAACGAAAAAAGGAATAAGCAAGATGAGCGAAAACTTAAAAAGCATAGCAATTCCGAAAGCAAGGCCAGCTAAAATGACTTTTTTCCAGGACGGATTTTGCAGGAATTTAAGCCAGAAAACGATTGCCAGCAGCGCTCCGAAAGCAGCTCCAACGTCCGTATTAACCAGTCTGCCGTGGGCAAGAAATGTCGGAGAAAAAGAAAAAAGCAGGAGCGCGCCGATTGCGCAGGCGTTGCCAGCGGTTTTTTTTGTCCAATAAAAAATGAGCCAGCCGAGAAGCAGCAGCAATGCTATCATGGCGAAACGCGACCAAAAAATAATTTCTTTAGGATTATTGCCAGAATCATAAAGAAATTCTTTTCCCAAATCAAACTGAACCCACCAGGCAGGCGCGGATTCTTCCTGCGTCCAATTCGGACTATGGTCCGGAAAGTTAAGATTAAGAAAAAGCAAAGGCAAAGCCGGAATGTCTTTAATAAGAGGAGGGTGTTCTGGATTTATCCGGTAATCCTGCTTAGCCAGATAAGAATAGCCTGCCGGAATATGGGCAAGTTCGTCAAAAGTAAGAGAATCTTCTTTCATGCTGAAAACAGCCGCGCTAAACATTATTCCTCCCAGCAGTATAATAGCGATGATATTCGCTGTTTTATTGGAAAGATTCATTGAATTTCGTATATCCAAATTAACTCTTTTTCATAAAGTATTCCCGTTGGGAAGCGTTCCCGGATAGAGTCAAGAAAATAAACTTCTTTGTTCATCGTGAAGATAAAATCTCCCGGGGAAAAGCCGGTTTCAGCAATTTGTTCAGGATTAAGATATATTGCTTCCTGCCTGTTTTGGGTTCGTTGGATAAATTTAGGAATTTCTATTGGCAGATCGCCTTCGCTTTTTATAACAAATTTGCGCGTTTCTTCGGGTAAAGCGTTTAATTCATAGCCAACGTCTGCAAAGCGCTTGGTGAAAGCTTCTTCAAGAGCCGGATGATTTGCCCAAGCGATGAAATAAAAGACAAATGTTGAAAACACGCTGGCTATGAAAAATATTATTATTGCCAGACGCAGAATAAATATGTTCCATTTTTTTCTTTCCCACAATGACGCCAGCCATTTATAAATAAGATATGCTCCGAGTCCGGCAAAAAGGTAAGCAACGGGTATAAGGCAAATGGTTCTAAGGGCGTGAGGAATTCCTTCGGTTGTAAGGGCGGACGGAAGGAGAAGGGCAAAAAGCCAGACGAAGAGAAAAGCGTAACATCCTCTGTTTTTACTTTTGCCCCGCAAAAGCCTGGCAAGAGAGTGGATAATGCCAACAATAAAAAGAATTCCAGCGCTAAAAAATAACTGAGGCATTGCGCTGAAATTATGACGCCAGTTAAGGTCTCCGCTGAAGTTAAACATTGCCAGATGTTTTGCCAGGCTTTTGAAAAATTCTTTTACCGGACTTTCTTGGTCAAAAATAGAAACTCCCAGAGCCCGGGAAACAAAATGTTCCGGATTTTCAAGAAAATAAATTCCAATAGGAAGGGCAACGATGAAAGTTGCGACAAGAAGAAGAGAGACGGAAAGAAAATACTTTTTCTTCCAATTTTCTTTAATAGAGATAAAAAACCAAAAGAACAGGGCAAATCCAAGCAGAAAGACTGCCAGCCGGAAACTGATATAGGTATGAAAGCCTATGCCGAAGAACAATCCGGAAAAAAGAAAATTCCATATTTTTTTTGTGCGCAGGCCGCGAAAGAAAAAATAAAATGAAAAAACCAGAACGAGCGGAGCAAGAATTGCCCGAAAGCCTATTCTGCTGAAATTGATGTGCCAAAATGATATTGCTAAAAAAAACGAAGAAACAAGAGCTGTGATTTTGGCTGATTTTTCTTTCCATTTTGCCAACCGGAAAAATTCCAAAGAGAAAAGGTACTGTCCGAAAACCGTGATAATTCCAGCCACGGCTGAAGTCAATTTAAAAGACCAAATGCTTATTCCGAAAATTGAAAAAGCAAATGATATAAGCAGGAAAAATAAGCCTTCCCGGCCGTGGTTATCAGGGTAAAAAACCTTAAAACTTCCCGTATCTTTAATTTCAAAAGCGGTATTGGCGTTAATTGCTTCATCTGGCCAAAGGCTTGGCGGAATGGAATCCAATTGCCATAATCTGAAAAAGCAGGCAGCAGTTAAAATCAGCAGCAAGAAAAGCAATGTTTTTTTATTTGTTGCGTCCATTATTCTTTTTTACCATATTTAACCGTATTTTCAACAAGACGTTATTAGCACTCTTGACATTTGATTGCTATTTTTTTAATATGAAAAACACAGTAAAAAAATATGATTTTGTCTGATAGGCAAAAAGAAATATTATACAGCATAATTGAAATTTATATTAAGACCGCTGAACCAGTAAGTTCTAAATGCTTGGAAAAAAAATGCGAATTTGGAATTTGTCCGGCCAGCATAAGAATTGAAATGCAGAAATTGGCCGACCAAGGATTTATTTTTCAGCCGCATACTTCGGCCGGCAGAGTTCCTACCGACAAGGGTTATCGTTTTTTCGTTGACAGCCTTTTTGGAAAAGAATCTTCAGAAGATTTTGAATTTAAAATGGAAAAAGAAATAGAGGACGCTATAAAATTCGTTCAGTTCGCCACAAAAAATTTAGCAGCTATTTCTTCAAATTTGGCTTTAGGCTATTTGCCTCAGGAAAGAATTTTTTGGAAAGACGGTTGGGAAAAAATAATAAAAGAGCCGGAATTTATAGAAAAAAAAATTGTTGATGATTTTATCGGAATGATTGAAGAATTTGAAGAAGAGATAGTCAATTTTAAAATAAATACCGAGATTAAAGTTTTCATTGGCAAAGAGAATCCCTTTTCTAAGGCAAAAGAATTTAGTACAATATTTACTATGTGCCGGCTGCCAAAAGAGAAAAAAAACGGAGTTTTGGCCATTTTAGGCCCTAAAAGAATGGATTACGATAAAAACATCGGTTCACTTAATTTCTTAATAAAGAATTTAGAAAAAATTTAACATAACTAATTATGTCAGAAGAAAACAAAAAGAAAGAATCTTCCGACTTGGAAGAATTAAAAAAACAACTGCAAGAATGTCAAAAAAAGAGGGACGAGTATTTGGCCGGCTGGCAGAGAGCCAAGGCTGATTTTATAAATCATAAAAAAGAGGAAATGGAAAGAATGAAAAGTTTTTTCAAATATGCGGCAGAAGAATTTATTTTTAAAATTCTGCCGGTTATAGACAATTTCAATTTAGCAGAAAAAAGATTATTGGAAAAAGGTAAAAATCCGGAAGTGGAAGGCTTTTTACGGATTAAAAAGCAGTTGGAGGATTTTCTTAAAAATGAAGGAGTGGAAGAGATAAAAGCAGCCGGGCAGAGGTTTAATCCGGATTTGCACGAAGCAGTGGAACAGGTTGAAATGAAAGATAAAGAATCCGGCTCTATTATTGAGGAAGTTCAAAAAGGATACAAAATCAACGGCAGGCTTTTAAGGCCGGCCAAAGTAAAAGTCGTAAAATAAAAAAATTAATTAATTAATTATTAATATGCCAAAAATATTAGGTATTGATTTAGGAACAACTTTTTCCGCTATGGCCGCGATAGAAAGCGGCGAACCAAAAATTATTGAAAATAAAGAAGGAGCGAGAACAACGCCTTCTGTGGTTGCTTTGACTAAAAACGGAGAAAGATTAGTTGGCGTTTTAGCCAGAAGGCAACAGGTGACAAATCCTCAAAACACTGTTTTTGCAGTCAAAAGACTGATCGGCCGGCGCTTTTCCGACCCTGAAGTCCAAAAAGACAAAAAGCTTCTTCCTTATGAAATAAGAGAAGCGGCTGACGGCGGAGTTGAAGTGAAAATGGGTGAAAAATGGTATAAGGCTCTTGAAATTTCAGCTATGATTTTGCAGAAGCTTAAGTCTGATGCAGAAGAAAAGCTTGGTGAAAAAGTAGAAGAGGCTATTATCACTTGTCCTGCTTATTTTGATGACAGCCAGAGAAAAGCTACCAAAATGGCAGGAGAAATAGCCGGTTTTACGGTAAAAAGGGTAATTAACGAGCCGACAGCAGCTGCTTTGTCTTACGGATTAAGCAAAAAGAAAGGACAACAGATAGTTGTTTATGATTTTGGCGGAGGCACTTTTGACATATCCGTATTGGATGTTTCCGAAGACACCATAGAAGTTAAAGCTACCGGAGGCGACACTCATTTGGGGGGCGAAGATTTTGACCAAAGAATAATGAATTGGCTGGTGGATGAATTTAAAAAAAGCGACGGGATTGATTTGTCCAAAGACCCTTTGGCTTTGCAAAGAATGAAAGAAGCTGCTGAAAAAGCGAAAATTGAACTGTCTTCTTCTTTGGAAACAGAAATCAATCTGCCTTTTATTTCAGCTGATTCTTCCGGACCAAAGCATTTTTATTATAAATTAACCAGAGCCAAGCTGGAGGAATTGGTTGCGGATTACATTTCCAAGTCAATAGATTTGCTGAAACAAACCTTAAAAGAAGCAAAGTTTGAAACAAAAGATATAGAAGAAGTGGTTTTGGTCGGCGGGCAGACCAGGATGCCGAAAATTCAGGAAGAGCTTAAAAAAGTTTTCGGTAAAGAGCCTAACAAAGAAATTAATCCCGACGAGGTAGTGGCTATCGGAGCCGCAATCCAGGCAGGCATTATGCAGGGAGACGTGAAAGACGTTTTACTGCTGGATGTTACGCCTCTTTCTTTAGGCATTGAAACTTTGGGAGGCGTGAGCACGGTTTTGATTCCCAAAAACACCACTGTGCCCACTTCCAAAAGCCAGGTTTTTTCTACTGCTGCCGACAACCAGACATCAGTGGAAATTCACATTTTGCAGGGGGAAAGGCCAATGGTTCAGGACAACAAATCATTAGGCAGATTTATGCTGGACGGCATTCCTCCGTCCCCTAGAGGAATTCCTCAAATTGAAGTGGTTTTTGACATAGATGCCAATGGTATTTTGAACGTTACTGCCAAAGATAAGGCAACCGGCAAGTCGCAATCAATCAAGATAGAAGGTTCAACCGGCACTTCAAAGGAAGAAGCTGAAAAAATGAAAAAAGACGCAGAAATGCACGCGGCTGAAGACAAGAAGAAACAGGAAATGATTGAGGTTAAAAATACGGCTGACAGCCTTGTTTATACAACTGAAAAAACTTTGAGAGAAGCCGGAGACAAAGCGCCGGCTGACGTTAAAAAAGAGATTGAAGAAAAGGTTGAAGCGTTGAAAAAGGCGAAAGACGGTGATAATATGGAAGAGATAAAACAAAAAACGCAGGAGCTTTCGCAGGCAATTCAGAAAATCGGAGCAGAGTTATATAAGCAGAATCAGGCGCAGCAAGAAAAAACTCAAGGCCAAAAAGAAAGCAAAGAAGAAAATAAAAAGCCCGAAGAAGGGGAGTACAAAGAGAAGAAATAATTTTAAATTTCAAACTCAAAAACAATTTTAAAATTTAAATTTTTAAATTGTTTTAAAATTAAAAATTAAGAATTAAAAATTCATGCAGAAAGATTACTACCAAATTCTCGGCATTACAAAAACTGCCTCGCCTGAGGACATCAAAAAGGCCTATTATAAATTGGCGCACAAATACCATCCGGACAAAGGCGGCGACGAAAAAAAATTTAAGGAAGTGAACGAAGCTTACCAGATTCTTTCCAATAGAGAAAAAAGGACTCAGTACGACAAGTTCGGCAGAACGTTTGACCAGGGAGCAGGTTTTGATTCCGGGTTTGATTTCGGCTCTGCTTGGGGAAAACAGGGTATGGATTTTGAGTTTGATTTCGGAGATATTGGCGATTTAATGGAAGATTTTTTCGGTTTCGGATCAGACAGGCGGAAAAAAGATTTTAAAAAAGGCAGAGATATCAGGGTTGAAATGCAGATACCTTTGGAAGCGGTTCTTAAGGCAGAAAAAAAAGAAGTTGTTTTGGAAAAATTTATTTCTTGCGCCAGATGCCAGGGAGTGGGAGCTGAACCTGGCACAAAAATCAGCGAGTGTTTTTCTTGCCGGGGAACCGGCCAGGTACAGCAAATAAAAAGAACGCCTCTTGGTTCTTTTACCAGAAGCACTATTTGTCCCGAATGCGGGGGAGAGGGATATAAGCCGGAAAAACCTTGCAATGTTTGCAAGGGTGAAGGAAGGGTGAAGGGCAAGGAGCAAATAAAGATTTTTATTCCAGCAGGGGTAGATACGAATCAAGTGATTAAAATTAAAGAAAAAGGAGATGCGGGCAGGAGAGCCGGCCAGCCGGGCGATTTATATATCAGGATTTCCGTAAAGCCTCACCCTGTTTTTCAAAGGAAAGGGGATGATTTATACGTTAAAGTCTCAGTTTCCCTTACTCAGGCCGTTTTGGGCGGCGAAATTGAGATGCTGACTTTGGACGGAACAAAAATTTTCCTTAAAATTCCCGCAGGCGCTGAATCCGGGAAGATATTAAAGCTTTCAGGAAAAGGCGTTCCCAGTTTTTCAGGTTATGGAAAAGGAAATTTGTATGTTGAATTGATTGTAAAAATACCGAAAAAGCTTACAAGAAAGCAAAAAGAACTTTTGGAAAAATTGAAAGAAGAAGGCTTGTAGATAAATTTTTCAACAATTTTGCCCCCATAGCTTAGTGGTAAAGCAGTTGCCTTTTAAGCAATTGACGAGGGTTCGATTCCTTCTGGGGGTACTTTTTGGAGATAAATTGGTTTAAAACCAAGAACTTGACTTTTATTCAGAGAGTGGTATTTTAAAAACAGAAATCAAGAATAGCGGTTTTTAACCGTTAATTCTTGTTTTAAAAATAAATACTGAAAGAAAAGGAGGTATTTGCCATGAAGAAGATTAGCATAAGCATAATGATAGTTGTGTTAGCACTTATCGTAATAGCGCCGGCAATCGTTCTTGCCCAAGAGGTAACGGGAACCGTTACCTCTGTGAGCAGAAGGACGGTGGAGGTGAGGTGCGACGACGGGTCGCACTATACCTTTTATGTAGGCAGAAGGACTGCCTATTCGCCCCAACAGCGGCAACCCGCTATTGGCGAGGTCGTTAGTGTCCAATACATTAACGACAGGGGCTATTTAAAAGCCACCAATATTCGTATTGGCGGCGGTAGCAGTGGCGGAGTACCATCGTCAGGGTCGACAGCAACTGTCCAAAGGCCATATTCTGGCAGAAAGGCCAGGATAGGAGTGGCTAACTTTCGCTGGGGAGCCGGAAGAGGGAGCAGCGTTACTACTGTCACGGACAGCAGCGGTCGTACGGTCACTGTAGATCATCAGGGTTATATGACCGGATTGCGTGATATGCTGGCAACCGCCCTTCACAACTCGGGCCGTTTCCAGTTGCTTGAACGTTCTGAAATGTCTGCCATCAAGTCAGAAATGCTTTTGACTGAGGACGGATATGCGGAAAAGAAAGGTGGCGTAAAAAAGGGAAGAATAAAAAGCGCCGACTTATTGATAGTGGCTACAGTAAGCGGTTGGGAGCCCAACGCGTCCGGAATCGGCGGGCGGGTCAGATTGCCCGGTCCGTTCCGAAGCAGGGTTGGCGTTGGAGTTAAAACCGCTATTGTTGTCTTAGATGTTCGAATATTTGACGCCAGAACATCCGAGGTTCTGGCTGCCCAAGAGGTAAGAGGGCAGGCGCGAGACTTCGGAATCGTGACCGGCGCAGCATTTCCAATGAGCGGGTCTTTGGGGGTTTATAAGAATACCCCCATGGAAAAGGCAATCAGGTTGTGCATTGTTGAGGCGGTGAATTACATAGCCTCGTCAGTGCCGTCCCGATATTACAAACATTAGTTGTATCCTTAAATTGCATCTCAAAGAGGGAGTGTTAATCAAACGCTCCCTTTTTTCTTGTTTTTAAATTTTAATTATGGTAAATTAACATAATGTCTTTTAGATTAAAACAAAACTTTGTTTTAATTTTTTTTATTGCAATCATACTGCCAATTGTTTTTTATTTTGGTTTTTTATCCGGGAAATCAACAGTTATTTGTCCGGTTTGTCCTCCGGAAGAAATTGATTTCTCTCTTTTTTGGGAATCATGGAAAACAATAGAAGAAAAGTATGCAGATAAGGAAAAGCTTGATATTCAAAAAATGATTTACGGGGCAATTTCAGGCATGACACAATCTTTGAACGACCCTTATACTGTTTTTTTAGAGCCAGAAGAAGCCAAGAAATTCTTAGAAGACGTTAAAGGTTTTTTTGAAGGAGTAGGCATGGAAGTTGCCATTAAAGAAAACCAGCTGCAAGTTGTGGCGCCTTTGGAAGGAACGCCGGCCCAAAAAGCGGGTTTAAGGCCTGGTGATAAAATTATAGAGGTGGATGGCAAATCAACAGCCAATATAACCGCTGATACGGCAGTTGACTGGATACGCGGCCCTAAAGGAACAGAAATTACTTTAACTGTTTATAGGGACGAGTGGGAAACAGCCAAAGACATAAAAATAGTCAGGCAAGTGATTGACATTCCTTCTTTAAAATTAGAGTTAAGAGGCGACGGTGTCGCTTATTTGAGACTTTATCATTTTTCCGAGAAAGCGAATTACGATTTCAGCGAAGCGGCAATTGAGATCTTGGGAAGTTCGGCTAAAAAAATAATTTTAGACCTCAGAAGCAACCCCGGCGGCTATTTTGAAATAGTTCAGGATATAGCCGGCTGGTTTTTAAAGAAAGATCAAATAGTGGCTATTAAGGATTTTGGCGAAGGAAAGGAACGGGAAAATGTTTTTGCCAAAGGCAACGCCAAATTGGCCAATTATCCGATAGTGGTTTTGATAAATAAAGGCACTGCTTCCGGCTCTGAAATACTTGCCGGAGCGCTAAGAGACAACATTGAAGCAAAAATAATCGGAGAGAGTTCTTTTGGCAAAGGGTCGGTTCAGGAATTGGTTGAATTAAACGGGGGTTCAATGATAAAGATAACTATTGCCAGATGGCTGACCCCGAACGGCGAATTGATTATTGACAAAGGATTAGAGCCTGATATAAAAATAGAAATGACGGAGGAAGATTATAATGAGGGAAAAGATCCTCAGCTGGATAAAGCTATTGAAATAATAAAAAACTTATAATAAAATTGAATTATGCGAGTAATACTTTTGCAAGACATTGATAAATTGGGCAAGAAATACGAAATTAAAGACGTTAAAGACGGCTATGCCAGAAATTTTTTAATTCCCAATAATTTAGCCAAACAGGCTACCAAGGAAGTTTTGCAATGGCTTGAAGTTCAGAAAGAAATTCAAGAAAAAAGGGAGGAAGAAGGCCTTAAAAAAGCTCAAGAACTTGCCTCTGCGATAGATGGTTTAGAGGTGAATATTTTTGCCAAAATAGGCGAGCAAGGCCAGTTTTTTGAATCCATAAACGAACAAAAGATTTCCGAAAAATTAAAAGAAATGGGTTTTGATATCAAGAAGAGCCAAATTGAACTGCAAGAGCCTATAAAAGAAATCGGAGAATTTCCGGTAAAAGTTAAATTGGAGCATAATTTAGAGGTTGAAATCAGAGTAATCGTGGCTAAATTAGAAGAGAAATAAAGCTATGGCGCGTTATATTTTTGTTGCAGGCGGAGTAATGTCAGGCATAGGCAAAGGAGTGACGACCGCTTCGATCGGCAAGATTCTTCAAAACAAGGGATTTAGAGTAACCGCGATAAAGATTGATCCTTATATTAATGTTGATGCAGGGACAATGAATCCGGTTGAACATGGAGAAGTTTTTGTTACCAAGGACGGAGTGGAATGCGATCAGGATGTGGGGAATTACGAAAGATTTTTGAATGAGGAATTGACTACGGAAAATTATATTACCACCGGCCGCGTTTATGAAGCTGTTATTCACAAGGAAAGAAATTTGGAATACAATGGAAAGTGCGTAGAGGTTGTTCCGCACATTCCCAATGAAGTAATTTTAAGAATTGAAAAAGCGGCTAAAAAAACTAAAGCCGATTTTATTTTAATAGAAATCGGAGGAACAGTAGGCGAATATCAGAATCTTTTATTTCTGGAAGCAGCCAGAATGATAAAATTGCAGCATCCCAGAGATGTTGTTTTTGTTTTGGTCAGTTATTTGCCGGTTCCTCAGATAATAGGCGAGATGAAAACAAAGCCTACCCAGTATGCGGTGAGAACTTTGAATTCAGCCGGCATCCAGCCCGACGTTATAATTGCCCGGTCAGAGATGGCTCTTGACCAGCCGAGAAAAAAGAAAATATCAATTTTTTGCAACGTTCATGAAGAAGATGTTGTTTCGGCTCCGGACATAGAATCAATTTACGAAATTCCGATTAATTTTGAAAAAGACAATTTGGGCGGATTAATTTTGAAGAAATTCGGAATAAGAGCCAAAAAAAAGAATATGAAGGATTGGCAGAATTTGGTCAAAGTTATTAAGTCAGCCAGAAAAAAAGTAAAAATCGGTATTGTCGGCAAGTATTTTGAAACCGGTGATTTTACCCTTTCCGATTCTTACATTTCCGTTATTGAAGCCGTAAAGCATTCGGCTTGGTTTTTTAGGGTTAAGCCTGAATTGATATGGCTGTCCAGCGAAGTTTATGAAAAAAAATCAGCAAAATTAAAAGAATTAAAAGATTTTAACGGCATAATTGTTCCCGGCGGTTTTGGCGGCAGGGGAGCAGAAGGCAAAATAAAAGCAATAGAGTATTGCAGAAAGAATAAAATTCCTTTTCTCGGTCTTTGCCTTGGAATGCAATTGGCCGTTATTGAGTTTGCCAGAAATGTTTGCCAGATGAAAGACGCTTATACAACAGAAATTGTAAAATACTGCAAGCATCCGGTAATAGACACTTTGCCGGAGCAAAAATCGCTGATTGAGGAAAAAAAATACGGAGGAACTATGAGATTGGGCGAATACGCTTGTTTAATCAAAAAAGGAACCATTGCCCATAGCGCTTATTCCAAAGCCGGCTGGGGAAAGCTACAAAAAGCCAGGCATAATTCCATTTTAACGCAAGAACGGCACCGCCACAGATACGAGCTGAACAATGAATTCAGGGAGGATTTGAAAAGCAAGGGATTAAAAATGTCAGGATTGAATCCTGACAGAGATTTAGTGGAAATTATTGAAATTGACCGTCATCCTTTTTTTGTCGCAAGCCAGTTTCATCCGGAATTTAAATCAAACCCCTTAAATCCTCATCCTTTGTTCAGGGAATTTATCAGAGCAGCTATTCATCCTGTTAAATAAAATCCAAAAGATTTTAATTTGTTTCACGAATTATTTAACAGGGTTAACATTAACAATTTTTACTTTTCTTTGAGATTTGTTAAAACCGATTTTCCTTTTTGTCGTAAAATGAACCACGCCTTCTTTTACGGCGTAAAGAGTGTCGTCGTTGCCGCGTTTGACATTTTTGCCCGGAAAAAATTTAGCGCCTCTTTGCCTGACTATAATACTCCCGATTTTAGCCGGCTGACCGCTGAAAATTTTAACTCCCAGGTATTTGGGTCGCGAGTCCCTTCCTAATTTAGTTGCGCCTGTAGCCTTAGTTTTTGCCATAGCGATATTATGCTAACAAAACTAAAAAATTTTGTCAAAAAAAATCAAGCTGATATTGTTTTAGTTATCGGCGTTATTTTAATTTCTTTGCTTTCTTTTGCCATAGGTTATATTACGGCTAAAGTTTGTCCAAAAGAGCCGCTTAAATTTGAAAAAGAAAGCGAAATTAAATTATGAAAATAGCAATTATCGGCGCCGGCGTCAACGGTCTTTATTTGGCTTGGAAATTAGCCGAAAGAGGCAACAAGGTGACTATTTTTGAAAAAAGGGAAAAAATCGGCAAAGAAGTTTGTTCGGGGCTGTTCAGTGAAAGAATTTTAGGTTTTATTCCTCAAAGCAAAAAGTTAATCCAAAACGTTATTAATTCAGTTCTTATTAATTTTCCAAAAAAAACTTTAAAAATTAGTTTTTCAAAAAAGTTTTTTATTATGAACCATTCTGAATTGGATAATTTAATTGCTGGTTTGGCGCAAAAAGCCGGAGCAAGAATCGTTCTGAACAGGCCTATAAATATTTTGCCTTCGGAATTTGAAAAAATAATCGGCTGCGACGGGGCTGATTCAGCTGTCAGAAAAAAATTAAAGCTGCCCGAACCAAAATATCGCTTAGCCATTCAGGGATTTTCTTTGAAAAAGGAAGATTCTGATTTTGTGGAAACTTGGCCGGCAAAAAATGGGTTTATATGGAAAATTCCGCGAGGCAAGGAATTGGAGTACGGCATAATTTCCGATATCAGCCAGGCAAGGGATATTTTTAATAACTTTTTGGCAGAAAATAAAATTTATCTCAATGAAAAAAAAGCCGCTTTGATTCCTCAGGGTTTTTCAATGCCTGAAAAATCTTTTAATATAGCTCTTTGCGGCGATGCCGCAGGCTTGACCAAGCCCTGGAGCGGGGGAGGGGTAATTTGGGGTTTTTTTGCCGCTGATTTGCTCTTGAAAAATTTCCCCAATTTTTTAAAATATAAAAAAGAAGCAAAAAAGTTTTTTTTGCCGAAAATCTTTTTTTCTAAAATTGCCGTTAAATTAGTTTATTTATTTGGCAGCAAAACGCCCTGGCTTTTGCCGAAAAATTTTAAAATTGACGGAGACTTTGTACGATGAAAAACTTTCCCAAACATATAGCCATTATTCCGGACGGAAACAGGCGCTGGGCCCGGAAGAAAAAATTCCAGCCTTGGCTTGGCCATCAAAAAGGAGTAAAAGCTTTTGAAGAGATTTTAAAAAAAAGCCGTGAATTGAAAATTCCCTATATAACCTTTTGGGGTGGTTCTTGGGATAATTTAACCAAAAGACCGAAAAAAGAAGTTGAATTTCTTTTTAAACTGTATACCGAACAATTTAAAAGAATAATAAAAGACAAAAAAATCCATCAAAATAAAGTCAAAGTCAGCGTTTTGGGCTGTTGGCAAAAAATTCTGCCGGCGGCAAGCAAAAAAGCCATAAAAGAAGCGCTTAAAGCAACAAAAAATTACAGCGATTATTTTTTAACCTTTCTTTTGGCTTATGACGGCACGGATGAAATATTAAACTGCATCCAAAAAATCGCAAGAATCAACAGAAGCAAAAAAATAAAAGTTACTAAAAATCTAATCAAGGAAAACCTTTGGACAAAAAATCTGCCAGCGGTTGATTTAGTAATAAGAACCGGCTGTGAAAACGACCCTCATTTATCAGCCGGTTTTATGATGTGGGATACTGCTTATTCCCAGCTTTGTTTCAGCAAAACTCTTTTTCCCGATTTTAGCGCAAAAGAATTTGAGAAAATCGTCAAAGATTATTCTTATAGAAAGAGGAGACTGGGCGCTTAAATAAAAACCCGCCTTAACGGCGGGTACATTCCGCAAATGCGGAATAGTTTTCCCTTTAAATTACGACGATTTTATTTGATATTTATTACACTATTTTTTAGCAATAAATGTCAAGATTTTTTAGCAATAAATGTCAAGAAAATGTTATTGTCAAAACAATTGCTTTTTAATGTGTAAAACAGCAGGGGAATAACTTATGCTTCTCAGCCAAGAAAACGCCTTAAAATGGCGATTTTAAGCCAAAAATAGCCTATTTTAGGCTAATTATTATCTTTAAGGCCATGGAATTTTTTATGAATTTCCCTTAATTGTGGCTTGGTGACATGAGTGTAAATCTGAGTGGTGGCAATGTTGCGATGTCCTAAAAATTCCTGAACTATTCTTATGTCAACTCCTTTGTTTAAAAGGTCGGTGGCAAAGCTGTGTCTAATGGTGTGAGGCGTGGTGCTAACAGGACAGCCTGCCAGAAGAGCGTATTTTTTTACCAAATTTTCTATTGCCCTGGCTGTTAGTCTTTCGCCGGCTTGTTTTTTAGGACCTTTGTAGTTTATAAATAAAGCTTTTTCTTCGTCCTTTCTGGTCTCTAAATATTTTTTAACCCAGGAAAGAGCTCTTTCGGAAAAATATACTGTTCGCGGATGTCCTCCTTTGCCGATAATTCCAAGTTCCAAATCTTTTTTATCTTTTATATTAATAAACTGTTCGCGGTTAAGGCTTACCAATTCAGCGATCCTCAAGCCTGTTGAAAAAAAAGTTTCTAAGATAATCTTGTCTCTTAGCCCAATGCGGTTTTTGGTATCAGGCATTGATAAAAGTTTTTTGATCTGTTGCAAATCAAGAAATTTAACAATTCTTTCTTTTTCTTTGATGAGTTTTATTTTTTCTGACGGCAAAGATAATATGTCGCGATCAGTAAAATAGTTCAATAAATTTCGGAGAGAGATGAGATAATAGT